>JANNWE010000114.1:0-2354 GCA_031414675.1 Cytophagaceae bacterium | reverse complement strand
TTCCACTGAAACTTTGTTTTTGAATTTCCCTGAATTGTCTATTTCTTTTATATATGTTTCTATTTGTTCTTTCTCTTTTTCATTTTTATAAAATGCAATTGAACGGTATTGTCTGCCATTATCGGGTCCTTGACCATTTACTTGTGTAATATCTCCTGAATTAAAAAATACTTTCAAAAGTTCTTGATAGGTAATTACTGAAGGATCATAAATAACTTGTATGGCCTCAGCGTGAGATGTCATGCCACTTCCAACTTTTTCATATGTTGGATTTTTTTCTTTTCCGCCTGAATACCCGGAAACTACCGCTTCAACCCCTTTTACCATCTCGAATATTTCTTCCACACACCAAAAACATCCTTGTGCAAAAACAGCCTTTTCTAAAACAGTATTTTTCTCAAATACCATAGCTTCACCGTTCATACAATATCTTAAGCCCGTAGGCTCTGGCCCATCGTTAAAAACATGGCCTAAATGTGCATCACAACGAGCACAAGTCACCTCGTCTCGGCTCATTCCCAATGAATTGTCGGTACCAATAGCTACGCTTTTAGAAAAAAGAGGCTTCCAAAAACTTGGCCATCCTGTACCAGAATTAAACTTCGTGGAAGATAAGAATAAGGGGTTCTTACAGGAAACACATAAAAATACGCCTTCTTTCTTAATATCGTTTAATTCGCTCGTAAATGGGCGTTCTGTACCTTGCTCTCTGGTGACATAATACTGATCTGGCGTAACTAATTTCTTCCATTCTTTGTCTGTTTTTACGATTTTTTCAGTCCATGTCGTATCTATTTTAGAACTGTTTAAATAAGAAGTTTCGGTTTTAGAATTAGCATGTTTTTTATGCGATTGCGAACAACCTACAAAGCTTACCAACATTAAGCTAAAGAAAAAGAAATTTGTTACGGTTTTCATTTATATAATTTTTTAAATTTTTGTCTAAACTGATACTATTAAATACGAATAATTAAGTTTTTAAGATTGATTATTAAATTACAATGGTCAAAGTTTATTTCGAAAACTTAGAATATATTCTGATTAACGAATAGCTTTATATCTTTGTTTCTACTTTCTATTTAAATTCCTGTTAATTAAAATTTCTAATGGATTAAATCAATTGATTGGGTCATTGAAAATTAAAAATAAATTCCTATCCTTTGATTTTTTAAACTACACTTTAAGTTCTTAAAATCCTATTTTTGTTCCAAAAACAAATATAAAAGCCTGAGGTTTACTTTCTTGAACCAGCAAATAGGCATTCCAGTAAGAAACATCAAAGAATATATTTTGAATTGCTTTCGTGTTGGTTTTGTAAGAAAAACGAGTTCCAATCTTGGTAAATAGACCTTGCATTCTTAAAACTTTCTGTTTAATAACCTGTGATGCTTTATCAAGAAGCAATCTTGGCTCACCAATGTTGATATAACCAATACCTACATATGGTGAAAGTGAAAAAGCATCTGCTGGCTTTGGTTTTATAATCCTACCCACATTTAAACCCAATGAAATTACAGAACTATTGGTGTTTTGAAACAAATAAGCAGAGCTTTTATCTATAATTTGCTGATTATATTTTACAGTATTTAAACCTACTTCCCCTAATAAAAAATATC
The DNA here is from genome assembly GCA_031414675.1 of Cytophagaceae bacterium. GTDB lineage: Bacteria > Bacteroidota > Bacteroidia > Cytophagales > Spirosomataceae > Leadbetterella. The sequence continues at coordinate 738 of JANNWE010000114.1, read as the reverse complement.
TTTTTGCTATTCTATATTCAATTCCAGAACTTAGTGCCAAAGAGGTATTATATGATTTTGCAAAAGTAGAAAGTGGCTTCAATAGACCTACAGATGAAGAAAAGTACAGCTTTGAAGAATCCTGAGCAAGCACTAAAAAAGGTGTAAAGCAAATAGATATCCCAAAAAAAAGAAAGCATGATTTTTTCATTTTAAGATAAGCCTTTTGCTGGCTTTTGAGGTAGTATAGAGCTTACTAATTTAATTCCTTCTTTTCTATGTAAAATTAATACTATTAAACTAGCTATAAAAACTACTATTGCCAAAGTAAAAAGTTTTCCGCAGTCGTCTTTAGATTCTATTCCAATTACTGTAAGGTGAGACAATATAGCACCAGACATTAAACCAAAACTTAAAAATGACCCAATAAATACAGTTGGGGGTATTAATAAAAGTATTCCTGTTATAAGCTCAATTACCCCTGTACCAATTCTACCCCAAGGTTCAACACCCAATTTGGTGAATAACTCTACAGATTCGGGGTGTGCCGTAAATTTGAAATATAACGTTTGTAATAAAATTACTGCTGCTACAATTCTTAATACCCACGAAAGGATTTTTAAAAAATTCATTGTTTTTTAACTTAAAATGTTGAAAATACTATTTATAAATTACGGCCCAATTTTTATCTGCCGAAGTTTTCAAGTTCGCCTCGTCTTTATTCCATTTTGTAAGTGTATTGTTAATGAAATTGTGAAA
>JANNWE010000113.1:0-2874 GCA_031414675.1 Cytophagaceae bacterium | reverse complement strand
ACGTAATTGTCAGATCTTAAAGTGCCTTTTTCTCCATATTTTTTATTAGACATTTTTTCTAAAACACCAATAGTATTCTGAAAAATATTATTTTAGGAAACAAAAAAGATAACTTTTGGGAAATGGGAGATATTGGGCCTTGCGGGCCATGCTCCGAAATACATATAGACTTACGGGATCAAGTAGAAGTAGATTTAATCCCCGGAAAAGACTTGGTTAATAATGATCATCCTCAGGTGGTTGAAATCTGGAACAATGTCTTTATGCAATTTGAACGAAAAGCAGATGGATCGCTTCTTCCATTACCTGCAAAACATGTAGATACTGGAATGGGCTTTGAACGATTATGCATGGCAATTCAAGGCAAAAAATCAAATTATGATACCGATATTTTTCAGAATACTATTGGTGTTTTAGAAAAAATGTCTAATAAAAAATATGGAGAAAAAGGCACTTTAAGATCTGACAATTACGTAGATGTATCAATGAGAGTCATCTCGGATCATTTAAGAGCCGTTGCCTTTGCAATTGCCGATGGTCAATTACCTTCAAATGCCAAGGCAGGTTATGTAATTCGTAGAATATTAAGAAGAGCAGTACGATATGGCTATTCCTATTTAGATTTTAGAGAACCTTTTATATGTAAATTAGTACCTGTTTTAGCTGAACAATTCAAAGATGTTTTTCCTGAATTAAACACCCAATTAGATTTTGTAAGCAGAGTAATTGAGGAAGAAGAAAAAACATTTTTAAGAACGTTAGAATTGGGTTTAAAGAGGTTAGATAATATTTTTAAGGAGGCAAATAGTAGTTCTTTGAAAACCTTGGAAGGTAGAATTATTTTCGAACTATCTGACACTTTCGGCTTTCCGGTAGATTTGACAGCCCTAATTGCAAAAGAAAAAGGGTTTGCAATAGACGAGGAAGGTTTTAAAGCCGCATTGTCTGAACAAAAAGCCCGTTCAAGAAAGGATGCAAATAAAGAAGCGGCAGACTGGATAGAGTTGGGAGATCTGGATGGAGTTGAATTTTTAGGATATGATTTCAGTGAGTCGGAAGCCCAATTAATGAAGTACCGAATCGTGAAAACCAAAAATGGAGAAGAATTGCATTTAGTACTTGACAGAACCCCCTTTTATGCTGAAATGGGTGGACAAGTTGGAGATACAGGAACAATAACTTTGGATATAAATGATCAAAAACATTCCACTTTTGTTCTTGACACCAAAAAGGAAAATGACCTATTTGTGCATGTTGTCAAAGATAATAAGCTAAAAGAATTGATTTGGGATGTAAATACCCCAATTAATGTTTTTGCAAAAATAGATAGTATTAGGCATGATGACATTAAAAAGAACCATACGGCCACACACTTAATGTTATCAGCTATGCGCCAAGTAATTGGAAGTCATGTAGTTCAGAGAGGTTCTTTTCAAAACAACGAAGTAACTCGCTTCGATTTTTCTCATTTTTCGAAAGTTACGGATGAAGAATTATTGAAAATTGAAGACATAGTGAATGAAAAAATAAGGGCAAATATTTTATTAGATGAAAAACGGAATGTGCCAATGGCTGAGGCTCAAAAACTTGGGGCTACAGCTACTTTTGGAGAGAAATATGGAGATTTCGTAAGAATAATAACTTTTGATTCCAATTTTTCTGTAGAATTATGTGGTGGCTCTCATGTGCCTGCTACCGGTGAAATAGGCTTATTTAAATTTACTTCGGAAGGATCAGTTTCAGCTGGTGTAAGAAGAATAGAAGCTGTAACAGGCAAAAAAGCCTTAGAACTTTTTAGAACTCAAGACGCCACTTTAGAAGCTATTAAACAATTATTGAAAGGAGCTGTAGATTTGCCTAAAAGTATAGAATCACTAATTGAAGAAAAAAATCAACTTCAAAAAAGAATAGAGAGTTTTGAAAATGAAAAAATTCAAACGATTAAAAATGCTATATTACAAAAAGTTGAATCATCTAATGGAATAGCTATTCTGTCAGAAATTGTAGAAATATCTTCAATTGATGGCTTGAAAACATTAGCTTTTGAATTAAAACAAAAATTAGAAAACTCATTTATAGTTCTAGGAGCCATTATTAACCAGAAACCAAATTTAGCCATATTGATTGATGAAAATTTAGTTAAAGAAAAGGGATGGAATGCAGGTACAATTGTTAGAGAAGCGGCTAAAGAAATAAAAGGTGGTGGTGGAGGACAAGCACATTTCGCTACAGCAGGAGGAAATGAAGCCAGTGGATTAGTGGAGGCAATTAAAAAAGCAAAAGAAATTTTGAACAATTAAAGTGCAACTTGGAAATATTTAAAATCTATTTTTTTGAAATGCTTATTTGAGGTATTTAGATAGCTTTAATCAAACCTTTTGATGAAGAAAAAAGGTAATGACATTTTTTTTAAGTTTAGAACCTCCAAATACCTTTTGTTTCTAATTTATTTAGAATTTAAATAACAATTTCTTGTTCTATTTGATTATACCTATTATTTTTAAGAAAGTTTTGTACTCAACCTTTAAATTTTATTGCTTTGAACAGAAGAGACGCATTGACACGAGTAGCCTACCTAATGGGTGGTGTTGTATCGGTTCCAACTATGGTAGCCGTATTAGATGGCTGCAAATCAAATTCCACAAGTACTGGTGGTGTTTTTAGCTTATCTAAAGATTACCAAACTTTAGTTGCAGAAATTGCTGAAATCATAATACCTAAAACTGACACTCCTGGTGCCAAAGAAGCCGGTGTGGGTCCATTTATTGAGCTAATGCTAAAAGATTGTTACACAGAAAACGTAAAACAAAGTTTACTCCTTGCTATTAAGTCTACTAAAATTTCAATGTCAAACCGCATCAATTTTGCTCAAAT
>JANNWE010000112.1:0-10254 GCA_031414675.1 Cytophagaceae bacterium | reverse complement strand
GAGTTATATCAGCACATTGATTTTTATTGATTCAAAACCTTAGATAAATTCATTTTTGATATACTTTTCTTACTCCTTGTCCAATTTCTCCATAAATCTTTCAAACTCTTCCACGAATTTTAAATAATATTCTCCAGTACCAGGCCCGCTAAAACCCGTATGGATTTGACGAACAATGCCTTTTTTATCGATGATGATGGTAGTGGGGAAACTGATAATTTTATTGAGCATTGGCAACTTATCTGTGGCATCGGCCTTATCATTTTTGCCTGCAAGAAGTATCGGATAAGTTACCCCAAATCGTGTCTTCAATTTTTGTATTTTAGGGTTAACAAAAGTCGGCTCTAATGATTTTTCAAAGGCTAGCCCTATGATTTCAACATAAGGATTTTTCTTTTTAAAATTTACTAAAAAGCGAGTCTCATCCATACAGTTGGGGCACCACGAACCTAAGATTTGGACCACCGTTACTTTGTTTTTATATCTTTGATCTTTAATGGAAACCAATTTACCAGTTTCATCAGGGAAACTAAATTCAATCGTAGTAAAGCCAGGTTTTAAGAAAGTCAAACTATTAGCATCAGGTAAAGCAGCGCTTTCGTTTTTTACACCAGACCATTTTTCTATCCCTTGCAAACTATAGCAGAATGTGCCGCCTAACAAACTATCTCCACTAATTTTTGCTGTGAACAAATAGACATGATTGCCATCAAAACAAGTGAGTTTAAGGCTATCGCCTACCACGTTGCCATCTAAATACCGGTAGTCGCCCGTGGTAGTCAAAAAAGTGCCCTTTACTTTGTTGTTTTTTTGCTCAAATATCCCCACAGCTTCATATGTATTTTCTTCATCTTTAAAAGTCACCGAATATTTTTTACCTAATATAGAGGTTTCTTTCCCATTTTGAAATCGAAATCCTTGTCCCCATTTAGCCGAAAATTCCCCCTCCCTATTTTCAAGATTTGCCATTTTTTTTCTAAAAATTCCTTTCATTGTTTCGCCCTCCACTTTGGCTATAATTTCGGCATCAAAGAGTTCCATTTTAAGGTGCAAGGAGTCGTTTTGAAAATACAAAGTGTCAAAAGCCAATTTTTCATCGGCGTTTATTGCAAAAGCTCTATTGTTTTCTATTTGAATATGAAAAGGAAGTATTCCTGCCAAAGTGGGCACTTCTGCACGCCAAAGGCCCGCTTTTAATTCGGGTTTACTTTTGCAAGAAACTATAAAAAGGAGACTTAAAAAAAGGAAGGTATTTTTCATTGATTTTTCTTTGGTGGTACAAAGAAAATGACAAAATTTTAAAATCTATTTGTTTTTAATGAAATATAAGGAATTTGATTTCTTGAAATTCAATTTTCAAACTTATAATCTAATTGTATGAAGTAAGGATATTAGATTTCAGACAAAAATGAATTATTTTGGGGCGGAATTTTCTAAAATCAATTTTCCTCTTTCATCATATTCTCTTAACACAAATGAAATAGAAGTATCGAAATAGCTATTGGGATGTTGCGTTTCTCTTTTTCTACGATTTCCACCTTCATAATATTCCACCCATTTTCCTATTTTTTTCCCATCGTCATATTTTCCTTCCGAGGCCAGGGTGCCATCCTCATAAAACAATAAGTAGTTTCCAGTTGTTTTTCCATACAATTTTGGAATTACTTCCTTAATTTTTATGGAGTCTTTATCAAAATAGCTAATTTCTGAATTTTCATAAAAGCCTTTGTTATAATATTCTTTGTTAATTAGATTAAAATCTTTGTCGTATTCTACCCAACGGCCATGTTTTGCACCTAAAAAATAAAACCCTTCAAAAATTAATGTTTCGCCTCGGTACTCTTTAAAAGGGCCGTGCATTAGGCTATTGGTTTTTATATCTCTAATTAGGGCTTCTACCACCTTTTTAGTTTTCTCATCGTACCAAAAAAGGGTTCTCAGATAGGGATTGGGTTTTTGATATTTCTTCAAAACAAAAAATTCCTGATATTGAAGCCTGGAACCGGACCCTCTTTTAAAAATACGTTTTTCAACAGGAATCTTTTCATAATTTTTTCCATCAAAAATTTCCAACTTCGCTTTTTCAATTGCTTTCTTTGCTTTTTTGCTTTTGCTCTTTACATTTTCAGACAAACTGGGCAGCGTCTCATTCAAAAATTTCTTGGCATCTTCTACGGAACTAATAGAATTCTCCCCTGGTAAATTAATTGACGTTTTTGGCTTAGGAAGGCTAACATCTACAGGAATTGTATCTTCAATTCGTTCTTCCAGACTCATTTTTTTTCTATCGGCCTTTTGTTGTGCCTTAGTTTTAGCTTTTGGCACTATGTCTTGTGCACGCAAATTCAGTGAGGATAAAACCAAAAAACTGTATATAATTAAAAATCCTTTCATTTTAAAATGGAACTGTCGTATTTTTACGCCGTATTTTAATTTTTTAAAACGTAAAATTCTAAAAAAAATTGGAAATTTCCGATAAAATTTATGTTGCTGGCCACAATGGTATGGTAGGTTCGGCAATTGTCAGAAAATTAAAAAGCCAAGGGTTTACAAATTTTTTGTTAAAAACTTCAAAAGAACTAGATTTAAGAAATCAAGAAAATGTATTTGATTTTTTACTAGCTAACCAACCAGCCTACGTATTTCTAGCCGCCGCTAAAGTAGGCGGCATAGTTGCAAACAATACTTACAGAGCAGATTTTTTGTATGAAAATATCCAGATCCAAAATAACGTGATCCACGGAAGCTTTTTGGCAGGCGTTAAAAAACTAATGTTTTTAGGGTCTTCTTGCATCTATCCAAAATTAGCTCCACAGCCGCTAAAAGAAGACTATTTACTTACTGGCCTACTTGAACCTACTAATGAACCGTATGCAATTGCAAAAATAGCAGGCATAAAAATGTGTGAAGCGTATCATGATCAATATGGATGCAATTTTATCTCTGTTATGCCCACGAACTTATATGGTCCAAACGATAATTACGATTTGCAAAATTCACATGTTTTGCCAGCAATGATACGCAAATTTCATGAAGCCAAAATAGAAAAGAAAAACACGGTCGAACTTTGGGGAACCGGTTCGCCTATGCGAGAGTTTTTACATGCCGACGACCTAGCAGATGCTTGCGTATTTTTGATGAAAGACTACAATGAAAACTCTTTTATCAATATTGGAACTGGCCTAGAGGTTTCTATAAAAGAATTAGCAAAAATCATAAAAAAACTGGTTGAATATGAGGGAGAAGTAGTTTGGAATACTGAAAAACCGGATGGCACCCCTCGTAAACTAATGGATGTTGGTAAATTACACCAATTAGGGTGGAAACATACCATTGAATTAGAAGAAGGAATCAAGAAAGTTTATTCAGAATACAAAGTACAAATTGCAGTTTAAAAAAATGTCTTTTTATGTCAGAATGGTTTGTTGATTGGTTTGATTCTCCCTATTACCATATTTTGTATAAAAGCAGAAACCAAAAAGAAGCGGCTGTATTTATAGATAATCTAGAAAAAAAAATGAGTTTTGCTACCAACAAACTCTTTTGTGATATGGCTTGCGGCAAAGGCAGACACGCTATCTATTTAAACAAGAAAGGGTATCAAGTTTTTGGCTTAGATTTATCAAAAAACAATATAAAAATAGCCAAAGAACAAGAAAATAAAAGACTTTTTTTCTTTGTCCATGACATCAGAAATACCTTTAAGAATAATTTTTTTGATGTAGTTTTAAACCTTTTCACAAGTTTCGGATATTTCGAAAACAATCTTGAAAATCAAAAAGCCGTTCAAGCAATTGCTAAAAGTATAAAGCCAGACGGGCTTTTCATTTTAGATTATATGAATAGCCGGAAAGCCATAGAAGAATTTAATACCAAATATGATAAAGAAGTAGAAGGCATCCAATTTCATATCTCAAAAAAAATTGAAAAAGGATATATTTTTAAGCATATCAGTTTTGTTATTAATGAAAAAACATATGATTTTGAAGAAAGAGTAAAACTTCTTTTCTTAGCTGATTTCGAAACTTTTTTTAAAAATTCTGGGCTTAAAATTGTACAAATCTTTGGCAATTATGATTTAGAACCCTTTAATGAATATACTTCCGATAGGATGGTAATGATTTGTAAAAAAAATGCCGAATGAAAAAGAGTAAAAATATAACAATAGTGAGCTTTGTTTTATTTACTTTTCTTCCCTTAATTAGCTCATCTTTAATTAGCTATTATGTTTTGCAATTTCAAATATTCTTGCAAACACTTAATTGGGTTTCTTGGCTCTTAATTTCAATCCTTTTGGGAATTACCTCCGCGTTTGCTTTAAGTCCTCCCACTTTCCTAGCCGTAGTTTTTGGTTATTTTTTAAATTTCTGGGCAATCCCTTATCTATTTATTATTAATTTTGGTGCAATATTTTTAGTTTATCTGTTTTGTCAATATATAGATTTAAGTTGGTTCAAAAATTATTTTTTAAGCTCAGAAAAACCCAAAAACATACTTGAAAAACTTAAAAAAGAAGAATTGAAAATTATATTCTTTACCAAACTTTCGCCAGTTTTGCCTTTTGCAATCACAAATTTATTATTCGCCGTTTCAGGTGCAAAGTTAAAAAACATTATTTTAGGTGGTTTTCTAGGAATGATTCCTAGAACCTTGTTGGCCGTATATTCTGGAACGCAAGCCAAGGAAATCGCAACTTTAATTCAGAGTCCCAATCAAGGTCTTTTCTCCAAATTGCTGGTGTTTAGTTTAATAATTGTTTCGGTTTCTGGAATAATATTTAGTATAAAAAAAGCATTTCTAAAGGAATAATAATCTTAAAATTAGAATTTTGTAATGATGCAATGGGAAACTTTGTTTTCAAATAAAAGGCTTGGAAGTACGAATGCTTACCAACGAGATGAGGTTCGAGGCGACTACATGAGAGATTATGATCGCGTAATCTTTTCTTCAGAGTTTCGAAAATTGCAAAATAAAACGCAGGTTTTCCCACTTCCAGGTGCCGTTTTTGTACATAATAGACTCACACATAGCTTAGAAGTAGCGTCAGTTGGACGCTCTTTAGGCAAAGCAGTTGGAGAAAAACTAAGTGAAAAACATAAAGACATCTTCTCTAAAAATGTTTCAGACTTTTACCGGTTTGAGCTTTCAGACGTAATTCAAACTGCTTGTTTGGCCCATGATATAGGCAATCCACCCTTTGGACATTTTGGTGAAGAAGCCATTCGTGCTTTTTTTACAAATACCATTAAAAACAATTCAGAATTTAATCAACTCACTGAAAATCAAATAAATGACCTTACAAAATTTGAGGGAAATGCAAATGCATTTCGAATTCTCACCACACTATTTTCGAATTCAGGATTAAAACTTACGTATACTACCTTAGCTTCAATTATAAAATATCCATCGGATTCTATATCTGGTTTTGACAAGTCAAAAGGCTTAATTTCTACCAAAAAATCGGGTTTTTTCGATTCTGAAATTGATTTTATTAAAGCTATTACCGAAGAATTAGGAATTTTACCAATAAAATCACAAAATAATGTATTTTCTCGTCACCCCTATGTGTTTTTAGTTGAGGCTGCAGATGATATTTGCTATCGTATTATAGACCTTGAAGATGCCTTTAGGCTAAATGTTATCACAATTACAGAAGCTCTGGAATTATTATTGCCGTTTTTCAGAGATGAAACCCAAGAAAACTATATTAATAATAAGTTAGCATCTATAGCCGACGAAAGTCAAAAGCTTTCATTGCTAAGGGCTATGCTGATTAATTTATTAACTCAAAAATGCACCGAAGTTTTCTTAAAATACGAAAAAGACTTACTTGAAGGCACATTAAACGAGTCGTTGATTGACCTAATTGATGAAAAATCGATTATTTTACTAAAAAAAATAGACACCCTATCTTTCAAAAAAATATATAACCACCACTCGGTTATTGAGAAGGAATTAGCTGGTTTTCATGTAATTACAGGCCTTTTGGAGGAATTTGTAGGAGCATTGCTTCATTCTACATCGTCTAAATCTAAAAAAGTTTTGAATTTAATCCCATCTCAATTTGAAATTTCAGAAAATCAAATTTTATATCAAAAACTATTGAGCATTGTAGATTATGTTTCAGGCATGACAGACGTCTTTGCCATGGATTTGTATAGAAAACTAAAAGGAATTCAAACTCCAGAATTTGGATGAGATGTCCAATTTTATGTATTAAAGCATGATTTACTTTGGCAACTTTCATTTTTGGTATAATCTCACAAAATCAATTTTTCGATATTTTGGGAATTAAATCCTTAAAAATAGCGATATTTTGGGAATTGAATCCTTAAAAATAGCGATATTTTGGGAATTAAAAAAATAATCTTGTAGATTTGATCCTTAAAAAAGAAAGGAAAGATGATTAAAAGAATCCTTGAAGAAAAGCTTAAAAACAAAATTGATTACACCAAGGCCATAATTTTATTGGGTCCAAGGCAAGTAGGAAAAACTACATTAGTAAAAAGTATTGCCCAGTCTACCAATCAAAAATACATTTACTTCAACGGCGATGATATAGAAACACGAAACCTTTGGAAAATAGGTAATGTGAATTTCCTCCAACAAAGTTTTGGAGAAAACAAACTGATTTTGTTGGATGAAGCACAAATGATAGAAGACATAGGGCTAATTTGTAAGCAATTAATAGATGCTCAAACAGGTTTACAATTAATATTAACTGGCTCTTCATCTCTCCATATTGCAAATCTTACGCAAGAACCCTTAACAGGAAGAAAATGGGAATACAATTTGTTTCCAATCTCAATAGAAGAGCTTTTAGGCCATAGTAGTTATTTACAAATACTACAAAACTTAAATACTTATCTTGTGTTTGGGAGCTATCCAGAAGTTTTAAATAATGCACAAAACGCCCAGGAAGTTTTGGGAAATCTCGCAAACAGTTATTTGTATAAAGATATTTTGGCCTTGGTAGGAATAAAAAAGCCTCAAATACTTGAAAAAATTCTTATGGCATTGGCCTACCAAGTTGGAGGCGAGGTTTCGTTAAATGAACTTTCGCAAACGGTAGGTGCAGATATAAAAACTGTAGAGAGTTACATTTATTTGCTAGAACAGTCTTTTGTGGTGTTTAGATTAAATGCATTTAGTAGAAATTTACGGAATGAGATAAATAAAAAGAAAAAAATATTTTTTTATGATGTAGGGATTCGCAATGCTTTGATTTCAAATTATAGTCCAATAAACCAAAGAAATGACGTTGGAGCTATATGGGAAAATTTTCTAATAGTAGAACGTAAAAAACTTTTGGCATATCACGGTTATCATGGAAAAACGTATTTTTGGAGAAATAAAGACAAAGCGGAGATAGATTATTTAGAAGAAATAAACGGAGAAATCTACGTATATGAATTTAAATGGAGTCCAAAAGAAAGGGTTAAATTCCCTGCAATTTTTAAGGCAAACTATGCTCCAAAATCCGCTCAAAGCATTAATAGAGAAAATTTTATGGAATTTCTCACTGTTTACCCTTATTGATTTTCCTGAATGACATCTTTAAAAATGGCATCATTTATTTCTTCAAAAAAAATAGCGGTCAAATGACCGCTATTTTTAAAATCTATTCAACCTTAAATAAAAATTCTTATAATACTACTACAGAGTTTTGCTCGTTTGATACGCCACTCGGTACATATTTATCTGCTGTTTCGTCATTAAGCCAATTTTGGCCATCAATTAAATATCTGAATTGTAATTCTTTTCCAACCGGTAATTCTACGATTGCTCTAAAATTTCCGTTTTTTTGCTTTTTTAATAATGTATCAGAAGAATTCCAATCATTAAACTCTCCTACTAAAGAAACTTGTTTGCCTTCAACCTGACCAGCAGATAATTCAAAAGTAACTTTGCACACTGCCTTCGATTTTAAAAATTGTTTTGCAATTGCCATATAAATGTTATTGTTTGTTTGCAATACAAATTTACTGTTTATTAATAATCAAGTGTATGTTATCAAGCCACTTAATTTTCTAAAATCTTCGAATAATACAACAAAAGTGTAGTTCAATTCAAATAATAGAAAAATATTTTAAGAAAATTTTAAGTTTTTAATAGTTTTTATTGACTGTTTCGTCTATTCATTTCCCCATTTGGATACTCAAATTAAAATTATTTTAAGAATTCTAAGCAGTTTTCTATAAATTTAGTACTTTAAAAATTTATTAAAATTTTAATAAAAAATTACAATCCTAAGGCAAAACAAAACGCGAAATGCAAAGAATAAAACCAAACTAAAATCCAGTAAAAGCTTAATCTAAAACCAAGCCTAAAAATTTTTATTTGTAATGCTTTACTCTTACATTTACTTTTAAACTTCAACCTTCTTCCAATGAAAATCATAAAAAAAGTATTCTTTACGATCTGTGCGCTCTTGTTAATATTTGCAATATCAGTTTTGGTTTATTTACAATACTTAAAGCCTACCTATTCCTCAGAATTCAATTTACCAGAACTAAAAGCCCCTGTTGAAGTAATTTATGACGATTATGCTATACCCCATATTTATGCCCAAAACGAAGATGATCTCTTTTATTCATTCGGGTATGTACATGCACAAGATCGCTTGTTTCAAATGGAAATATTACGAAGATTAGCAGATGGTAGACTTTCTGAGCTTTTTGGAGAGCCCGCATTAGAAAGTGATAAATTTTTTAGAACTTTGAGCTTCAGAGAGCACGCTAAGCTAACAATGGCAACCACATACAAAGACCCCAATTCCCCTTTTGTAAAAGCCGCTAAAGCCTATATAAAAGGCATAAATCACTTTATTAAAAATGGAAAGACTCCCATAGAATTTACTGTAGTAGGTATACCCAAAACCGAATATACATTAGAAGACATGGAAATAATTGTTGGTTATATGGGTTACACTTTTGTGGGAGCATTTAGTGCAGAAGCAGTTTCTACAGATATTATTACCAGATTAGGCTCAGACTATTTTAATGATGTATTGACAGCATGGCCAGATTCATTGTATAAGATTCCCGTACAAAAAGCATCTTTGGCAGCTCAAAATTTAGCAATAATATCAAATAAGTTACAAAAAATGAATTCAGATTTAGCTTTTCCTCCTTTCCATGGTTCAAATGGCTGGGTGATTTCTGGAAAAAAAACTAAATCTGGCAAGCCTATTTTGGCTAATGATACACATATTGCATTCTCTCAGCCTTCGGTTTGGTATGAAGCTCATTTAGAGTGTCCCACATTTAAAACCTATGGAAATTTTTTGGCTGGTACACCTGTTCCAGCTTTAGGTCATAATGATTTTGGAGGCTGGGGACTTACGATGTTTGAAAATGACGATGCAGATTTTTTTAAAGAAACCTTAAATCCTAATAATGCAAATCAAGTTAAATATAAAGACACCTGGGAAAAAATTAATAGTAGAAAAGAGACTATCAAAGTAAAAGATAAACCAGATGTAGCTTTTGAAGTAAAAAAAACCAGACATGGGTTTTTGTTGAATGGAGCCTTTAAAAATGTTCAATATATTAAAGATCCTATTGCACTTTGGTGGGTTTTTCATCAGTTCCCTTCTCAACATTTAAACGTTTTTTATAATATCTGCAAATCAAAAAACGTAAAAGATATGGCCCTTGCAGTAGCTCCTTTAACTTCACCAGGATTAAATTTTATGTGGGGTGATACACAAGGAAATATAGGCTGGTGGGCGGCTGGAAAATTACCAATTCGACCAAAACATGTAAATCCCCAATTAATATTAGATGGCTCCACAGGTTTAGATGACCCCCAGGGATGGTATGATTTTAGTTTAAATCCACAAATTGTAAATCCTGAAAATGGTGTACTATACAGTGCCAATAACCAACCTGATGATATGGGAAATGGCTTAGTGCCCGGATATTATGTGCCATCTAATAGAGCTAAAAGGATCGAAGAACTTTTATTTACTGCAAAGAATGATTGGACAGAGGAATCGGTCAGAAAAGTAATAAACGATGTAAAAAGCAGTACATATCCTGATATGATAAAAACTATATTTGAAAACTTGAAAGACAATGATTTAAATAAAGAAGGAAGAGCTTTAAAACCTTTGTTAATGAACTGGAACGGTGCTCATAATTTGGACGACATCCCCCCTACTATTTTTTACAGGCTTCTCTATAATATTTACAAACAAGGGCTTTTGGATGAATTAGGTTCAGAGGTTTTCAATGCATTCGAGCATAATTT
>JANNWE010000111.1:0-5830 GCA_031414675.1 Cytophagaceae bacterium | reverse complement strand
TAAATTCAATTATTAGCTTTCCAATTTCTGCTGCTAATATTTTTCCATTTAGCCACCTACCAAAGGGGGATGGACTGTTTTCTGTTGTTTCTTTACCTATTAGGTTTTTAAAATGTTCTATCATCTTTATTTTTGTTTTCCTATACTCCTTAAATTGCAGTATTTAAATCCTACATTTTGTTTTAATTTATAGCTAAAAAATTTATCCATTTTTAGTTGGTCTAGAAGAATAGCTCTAACCTAAGAGATTTCATTATTAAAATTAGAATTGACAATTTCTACTTATAAGATTGCAATGGAATTTTTTGAGATTTGTAAAGCAACCTGCCATTGAAATGCTTGGCTTTAATATTAATACAAAAAATCATCGCCATTGTTAATTTATTGATCGGAACTTGATGAGCTCAATATAAATAGGCCAATACTATCAAATTTTAATATTTTTTTTATTTTAATTGGACACCTAATTTTTGAACTTTTTCCAACTTTGATTTTCTAAATTCTTCTGTTGATAACCTAATTGGGCCAATTGAAGTAATGCCTACCGGTTTTATTCCACAAAACTCTAGAATTGTATTTTTTAATGCTCTATGAGCAGGTGCCCAATATACCAACCAGAAATACCAAGTAGGCTGGTCCATTGTGGTAATTATTCTTGCCGATTTCCCCTTTAACAATTTATCCCATAAAAGTGAATTCTCTCGTTTTTGAAAAGCAAAACCGGGAAGAAATAAACGATCGAAAAACCCTTTCATCAAAGCGGGCATTCCTCCCCACCACAGTGGATAGACAATTACTAAATGATCAGCGGTTTTTATTTTTTCCCAAGCTAGTACCAAATCCGCTTCTAGTTCAGTTCGTTTTCTATATCCAAAAGTTAAGCTGGGGTTAAATTTTAAATCACTAATCACAATTTCATCTACTATTGCCCCACTTTCTAAAGCCCCAGTTTTATAGGCTTTTGACAAACTTCTACAATAGCTCTCGGCATCAGGGTGGCCTTGAAGTATTAATATCTTTTTCATTGGAAATAAATTGCTAAAAAGGTGGTAATGCTAATCAGTAAACATAAAGGTGAATAGTATTTAGTATCGTTTATTGAAAAGGGAGTTCCTTTTATTTTTTTTGTAAAACCAACATATTTAAAATCACCAATTGCTCTTATTAAGAATACTATTCCTAGAAATATTAAAATAACATTTTGATTGTTTTTCAGAATAGATACTTCAAAAAATCCTGCTGCATTTACAAAAATAAAAGACATTATGTAAAAAGAAATTGCCACAATAAAAGTCATAAAAGAAGAAGGCTTAAATACTAACTTTTCAGAGGATAATTGGGGTAAAACGGTTAAAGATGCCATTTTCCCTCCCATTGCCCAATAAATATGCACGGAAGCAATCATGAAAAGAATTATAAAATGAATTATAAAAATAGTTTGACTCATATTTATAAGTTTCTTAAAGTTTGAATCATTAAATCTAAGGCCTTATAAAGGCGTGGTGTGCGTTCTTCTTCAGGAAACATATGCATGCGTTTTCTTAAATGTAAAGTGGCAAAACCATGGACATTTGCCCAAATCATCATAGCTAAATCATCAGTATCTTGATTTTTAAAATGGCCATTTACTTTGCAAGCTTCAATTATCATTTTTAACATATTTAGAGCTGTGTGGCCATCTTCCCAAATATCATCTCTACACTCAAGAGCATCTATTGGGGCTGACATTAGAAACATGAGTTCATATAATTCTGGATTTTCAATAGCAAATTGCAGGTATTCGTGACCCATTGCTATCAATTGTTCAAATGGGTCATTAATAGGTGAAACATTTAAGAATTTTTGAATCAATCCTTGAAATGCTTCTTGGTGTAGTTCGAAAAGCAACTCGTTTTTATCTTTAAAATATAGATAAATGGTACTAGGGCTATATTCTATGGCATCGGCAATGTTGCGAATACTGGTTTTTTCAAAACCTTGGTCTAGAAACAATTCTTTGGCGGCCTCTAGTATCTTTCGCTTCATTCCTTCTTTTTCTCTTTCTTTTCTATCTGCAACTCCCATAACTTTAACAGTAGTTTTTAAATTAACAATGCAAATAAAATGTACAGTGTTCAGTAAAACAAATATTTTTTAATGTTTTTACAAAAAAATTAGCAAATCGTCTTAAAAATGAAAAAAAGGGCAAAAATTTGGTAGTTTTGGTTTTATAGAAACAGTAATGACTTTTTTGATTTTAGTATTTTTTAAACTTTTGGTTTGGCTAGGTGAGGTCAAATCTGAAGTAGTGGGCATTCAGGATGGCGATACCATTGAATTAAAAATGATATACAATGGGGAAAATGCCAGAAATAGAAAGGGAAAAAATCTTAGAATACGATTGGCTCATGTAGATTGCCCTGAGAAAGGGAAGCCTTTTTACAAGAATGCAAAGCAATTTAGTTCGAATTTGTGTTTTCGAAAGACAGTTACTGTCATTCACGCAAATAAGTTTGATAGATATGGTAGACTAATTGGAGAGGTAATTTTACCAAACGGCAACAATCTTAATAAAGAACTCATTAAAGCTGGTTTAGCTATTCATTTTAAAAAATATTCCAGCTCCAGTATTTATTCAAATTTAGAATTGCAGGCAAGGATAAAAAAAGTGGGAATTTGGCATTATTGAAACTTTACTTTTTAGCAAAAAGCAAATATTCATTTTGTCCTTTTTTGCTTAAATTTAATAAACTAAATTTATCGTTGCCTGATTTAATAGTCGCGTAAAATGAATTTGACTTTTCAAATAACTCTATAAATTTACTATCTGCTTCGGTTTGAGGAGGTTTGTTTAAAATTTGTAGTTTTGTGTTTTCAAAATCACCGTTTTCAAAGAGTTTGTTAAAATTTAGGGTTTTAAAGGTAAATGTTCCCTGAGCAATCAATAGATTTATTCTCGCAGAATAGGTATTATCAGCGTTAAAAAGAAGATTATACTTACTTTTTTCGTAATCATAATCTTCACAAACTAAACATCTGTAATCTACTAAATTACTAAAAGTACCCACATAGTGCCAATCTCCTAGAATACTATTTTGAGGGCTAAGTATCTTAGATTGACAGCTAGCAAATGAAACAATAAAAACGAGAAGTAAATTTTTCATATTGTTCTTTTTTGCAGTAGACTATTTATGTTAGAAAATAGTTGTAGTCATAAGATAAATATCAAGTATTTATTTTTAAACGTTCAAATATTTAAAAATTGGATAATTTTGCATAAAATTAATTTTTGAATACATTTAACCTCCAATAATAGGTATTTTGTTTTAAATAAACCCATAAACATGGTTTCACAGTTTATTGGACATGAAATAGGAAACATGTTAGGGAAAATTGATTTTGATTTTCCAGAGGGCACTCATGCTATCGGAAGGTTAGATAACTTATCAGAAGGATTACTCATTTTAACTACAAACAAGCGAGTAACAAAATTGCTTTTTCAAAGTAAAATTCCTCATAAACGTACTTATCTCATTCAATGTAATGCTAATATAACGGAAACTAATTTAGAGGAATTAAGAAATGGGGTATCAATAATAATTAGGGGAAATTCTATTTGGACCACAAGTCCTTGCGAAATAGAAATGATAGATAAACCCGATGATTGTTATAAAATAGAAAATAGGCTACATCCTAGGCATCCTTTTAAATGGTTAAAAATTACATTAACCGAAGGGAAATATCACCAAATAAGGAAAATGATGATAGCCGTGAATAATAAGTGTAAACGGCTAATCCGAACCTCAATAGAAGACCTTGAATTAGGAGATTTACCCGTAGGGAAAATAAAAGAATTAGGGGAAGAAGAGTTTTTTAAAGCATTACAAATCAAGTATTTATAATACTTTTTTGGTCTTCTAATTTCTAATCTAAAATCTGTTTAAACTAATCATTTTGTGTTTTCAATAAAGGAAGTAGATTCGTACTTTTGGTTTATTAAAATTATAGTTTTCCTCCAATTTTTTAAGGCTATTTTAGCCGGACTGTAGAAATGCTACGTAATTCTGGCGCTAACTTCCCCAAAGACCACAAAATTAATATCGATTTTGGGAACACCTGTGTTGTAATCTACCGCATTTAAAAATCCCATTCCGCTAAATCCTCCAAAAATTTGAGCACCCCTTTTACACCTCATTTACTTTTTGTATGATTGCATCAGTTCGGCCGTTTGTTCTTTTTTAGAATAGGTAAAAGGTTTTTTGGCTCCTTTAAAATTTCATTATTCAGCGAAACCGTTCCTCCTTTTACATAAGTCATTTCTTGGCCAAAACAAAAATTGCTTAAAACCATAGTAGTAGCTAAAGTTAAAAAAAGTTTTCTGATAAACCAGAATAAATTGTATCTGTTTATCTGCATCTAAAATATGGATTAAATAGTTAAAATGGTATAGAATATGATTGTTGATGGGTATTTTTCTTTTTAAATAAGGTTAATTGCTTTTTATAACTAATTCAATATTTAATGTAAATTTTAGCATTAACATTTCGTTAGTAAACTTTAAACGCTGTTTTTGCATCTATAGTTTAAATTTTAAACAATTACTAAAATGAGAAAATTATTGGTATTCATAGGTCTTTCTTTATCTATCCTTTCCTGTACCGCACAGTACGGAAATTATAATTATAGAAATGATAATGATGTTTCAAACCGTTATTTTTACGATGAAGAATTTGATTGGCGTTGGGACGTAAGGGTAAGAATTTCCCAAGGTATTAATAATGGCTTTTTAACAAGAAGAGAGGCGAATAGGTTATATGATAGGCTCGAACAAATAGAACGTAAAGAATTTGCATTCCAATCGGATGGTTACCTAAGTGGATATGAACAAAACGAAATATGGGATGATGTAGTTTTCTTAAACAGACAATTGGGTCTTGAACTACGTGATTTTGATAGAACATATTATGGATATAGTTTACCAGGAGTAGGATTTAGAGGGTATATGCCTTGGTATTTCGGCAACAGATATGATTTTAATAGATTTGACAGACGTGGTTTCGGAAGTATTCAATTAGGATATCGCCCAAGAAATTTCTATCCAAGAAATCATTTTAACTATAACAATAATAGGAGCTATTCCAATAATAGGAATTGGAATAATAACAGGAACTCTAATAGCGATAGGAATTGGGATAATAATAGGAATTCTAATAGTAATCGAAATTGGGATAATAATAGAGGGAACGATAGGGAAAATAGTCGAAACAGCGATTGGAACAGAAGATCGAATGGAAACGCTAGAGGAAATGACAATTCAAATCGGAATAATAGAACAGCGGATGGTGATAGAGCTAATCAAAATGGAAACGATCGTTTCGGCAAAAACAATAATGATATAGGCTCTAGAGATGAAAGATATGGGGATAGAAACTCTAGTAGAAATGATTGGAATAAGGAGAGTTCAAAAGAAAGGTCGAATGAAAATGCTAAAACGGATAGAAATTTAGAATCTTCTAATCAAAAAAGAACTCAAAATGGTAGGGCTAATACAGGAAGCAGAGAGGAAATTTTAACACCACGTTCTGCTACTCCAAGAGAACGTAACGAAAATAAAAAGGAACGTTCAGCATTGCCAGAAAGAACAAAAGCGAACGAATCCAATAGAAGAGGAGAAAATTAAAAAAATGGCCCCAAAGGGCCATTTTCTATTTAAACTCTTTTTCTAGTTCAGCTTTGTATGCATGAAAATCAACTTGAAGAGTATGCCTAGCACTTGATTTGTATCTTGCTTTAAGCTTTGTAGTTTCTATTTCTATTTCTTTTTTCATCAAATCATTGCTTGGTAAATTCG
>JANNWE010000110.1:0-9859 GCA_031414675.1 Cytophagaceae bacterium | reverse complement strand
GTAAATTTTATCAATTGTGCTGACAGGAGACATCCTCTCATTGGTGGACTCAAAGACAGAGCCTTTTGTATTTTCAAAAACTAATTTATAGTTATTTCCTATTTTTCCAGCAAACCCCAATGGCATTTGGTAGTATCCTGGTTCAATTTCCAACAAATCAAAAGTTTTACTATCGTTTTCAATGACTTTTACTTTAGCTTTTGAAATGGGTCTTATGTCATTAGGTTTTGGTGAAATTGTTGAAGTAAACTGGGAACTTTTAAAGTTTGAGGTTTCGTTGGTTTCAAAAATTGAAATGATAGGTCTTTCTTCGGTGTTGGTTATTGTTCCATCCACTATCAAATATGATTTGGATCCCTCTACTTCTACTTTGTATGGGTCTATACAAGAAATAAAAAAGTAAAGACTCGAAACTACACAAAGTGCAAGCAAATAAATTTTTGCCTCTTTTGATATCATAGGTGAAAGTTTTAACAAATATACATTTTTAAAAAGAAAGACGCCAAAATTAGAATCCTTGATTTGTCTTTTTGTTTTGACTGCCTTATTTTTCCACAAAAATGATGATTAAAATCTTTAACAATTATATTTCGCTGCAAATGGATTCCAAGTTCTCAATCAAAGAAAATTAGTATACGATTTGTTGAAAATTTCAATTGTTCGTGAAGAAGAAGTAAGGTAGATAGTTTCTTTCCTCAAAATTTCTATTGGGTTTAATGATAATTTGAAAAGGTAAAATTTTCAAGAACATGCAAAATCTTAAAAAGAACAAAAGAGAAGTACTCAACAAAGGTATAGTTTTAGTATTTGGGAATGGGTCATTGAAATTTAAAGAATTTCTACCCCAATAGAAGCATAAGAAAAATAGTGTTGATGCCTATAATGTTAGTTAAAAACTGTAAAAAGTTTTGATTAACATATTTATCAACTTTACGACTACATTGGAAATACCTGTTTGTTTTATTTTGTTTGTAAATTTTTTTTACAAAACTATTAAAGAAGATGATTTTTAAACCCCTTTAGAAAATAAATTTCAAAACATCATTATTAGAATGTCCCGATTGATTACATAAAAAAAGCCCCAATTCAATTGAGGCTTTATGTTTGTTAAAAATTCAACATGAAAAATTATCCGATTTGAATTCTTTTGAAAGATGTTATTTTTAAGCCTTTTACAGTTTTTTCCAAAAGTTGCGAAATAGTTACCGAATTATCTTTTACAAATTCTTGATTTAACAAAGTAGAGTCTTTGTAGAATTTATTCAGTTTACCCATAGCAATTTTTTCTAACATAGCTTCTGGTTTACCTTCTTGGCGTGCTTGGTCTTTTCCTATCTCAATCTCTTTTTCAACTACTGCTGGATCTACATCATCTTTATCTAAACCCACTGGCTTCATAGCTACAATTTGCATTGCTATATCTTTTCCTAGGTCTGTTACATCCACACCGCCTGTGTTTTCAAACGCTACCAAGGCAGCTGCTTTTTGATTACTATGAATATAAGCCACCACTTGTTCGCCCTCTATGTGAGCATAAATGGTTACCACCAACTTCTCCCCAATTTTTCCAACGAGTTCTGTGATGTTTTCTTGTACGGATTGTCCGTTTTCCATTGCTAGAGCCAAAAGTGTTTCGGCATCTTTTGCATGATGTTTTACACCTGTTTGAAGTATAGTATTTGCTAAAACCTTAAAATCATCTACTTTAGATACGGGTTCTGTTTCACATGCAAAGGCTAAAACTTTAGCACTTTTTTTGCTATCACTTACATCTACTAGTATCATTCCTTCTGAAGTTTCATTATCGGCACGTTTAGCAGCGACTTTCTGGCCTGCTTTTCGTAAAATCGCTACCGCTTCATCAAAATCTCCTTCAGCTTCTGTAAGAGCTTTCTTACAGTCCATCATTCCAGACCCAGTTAATTGACGCAATTTGTTTACGTCAGCAGCTGTAATATTCATTTTGTATTATTTTTTTGTTAAATTTTTATTTTCTTTTTATAAAACGAACAGCCCAAAGCTATGCTTCGGGCTATTCTTATCTTTTATTCGAAGCGGCTTAGTATTAAGCTTCTGTTTCTTCAGCTGAAGCATCTGCCTCTGGAGCAGCTGTTTCTGTTTCAAGAGGTGTTTCAACCACCTCAGGAGCTGTTTCAACAACAGCTACTGCTTCTTCACTAGCAACATTTGTTACTACCTCTTCTTCGGCTTCACCACCTACTTTTACTCTTCTTCTTTTTCCGTCTGCAGGAGCAGATTCTTCACTTCTATTTACAACCTCTCTTGCGGTATCCACAGCTCTCTTTGCATCTTCTTCTTCTTGAAGTGCTGCACTTTCTTTATCAGTCTTTCTGTCCATAATTCCCTCTTCAATCGCCTTGCCAATAGCCAAAGTTATTAAAGATATAGATTTGTAAGCATCGTCATTTGAAGGAATTGCAAAATCTACAATCTCAGGATTTGAATTAGTGTCGCACATTGCTAATACGGGAATGCCTAGACGTTTTGCTTCTGCAATTGCAAGATGTTCCCTTTTAATATCTACAACAAAAATAGCAGCTGGAAGTCTAGATAAATCCGCAACACCGCCCAACAAACGCTCCAACTTGATTTTTTCACGGCTAAGCATCAATTTTTCACGCTTCGCAATATTTCCAGCTGTAGCTTCGTCAGTGAGCATTTTATCAATGTTGTTCATTTTTTTCAGCGATTTTTTTATCGTAGAAAAATTAGTCAACATTCCTCCTAGCCATCTTTCTGTAACAAAAGGCATTTTAAGTCTTTTTGCTTCTTCAGATACAATTTCTTGAGCTTGTTTTTTGGTTGCAACAAACATTATTTTTCTGCCTGAACGCACTACACTTTTTACAAATGCTTGCGCTTGTGCTAGACCTTCCAAAGATTGGTTAAGATCAATAATGTGAATACCATTTTTCTCCATAAAAATGTATGGAGCCATTCTTGGATCCCATTTACGGGTCAAGTGACCGAAATGCACACCTGCATCTAAAAGGTCTTTGTACTGAATTTGTGCCATTAAGCTTGTTTAAGTGATAATAAAAAATTAATTAAATACGCAGCACAGAACATCGGGCACGATAAGATCTGTCTGGACTTTATAATTGATAAATTTGAAAATTTGAATCCTTATTTTAAACTGAATTAGCTTATTTTTATGAATCCAAATATTCAAATTTAAAAGATTAACGTTTCGAGAACTGGAATCTCTTACGAGCTTTTCTACGGCCGTATTTTTTACGCTCAACCATACGAGAATCACGAGTTAAGAATCCTTCTTTCTTTAATGGAGGCCTGTTTTCTATATCTGATTCGCAAAGTGCACGAGCAATTGCCATTCTAATAGCTTCAGCTTGTCCGGCTATTCCACCACCTCTTACATTTACTTTTAGGTCAAACTTTCCTGTAGCATTTACTACCCCAAAAGGTTGGTTTAAAATAATTTGTAAAACTTCGGTTGGGAAATAGTTTTTGAACTCACGACCATTTATAGTAACCTCGCCATTCCCAGCTTTCATATATATACGGGCAACGGCTGTTTTTCTTCTACCTACGGTGTTGATTACCTGCATTGTATCTTTAAAATTTTAGCGTTAATATATTAAAGTTCGATTGTTGTTGGTTGTTGAGCTTGATGAGGATGCTCGGAGCCCTCATATACAAATAGGTTTGTATATAATTTGCTGCCTAAACGATTTTTAGGCAACATACCTTTAATCGCCATTTCTAGCACTCTTCTACCATCTTTTGCCA
Source organism: Cytophagaceae bacterium (assembly GCA_031414675.1). Classification (GTDB taxonomy): domain Bacteria; phylum Bacteroidota; class Bacteroidia; order Cytophagales; family Spirosomataceae; genus Leadbetterella. The sequence continues at coordinate 6,088 of JANNWE010000110.1, read as the reverse complement.
TTAACTCTCTAGGAGTAGCAAAACGCTGTCCACCTGGGTGACCTGTATGACGGATATATACTTTATCTGTCATTTTCTTACCTGTCAAACGAACTTTTTCAGCATTGATAACAATTACGTTATCACCGCAGTCTGAATTAGGTGTGAAGTAAACTTTATCTTTACCTCTCAAAATATTTACAATTTGACTCGAAAGACGTCCCAACACTTTGTTGTTTGCGTCTATCACTACCCATTTTTTCTCTACAGATTGGCGATTAGCCGATATTGTCCTGTAACTTAATTGATCCACGATTACAAATTTTATAAATTAATTAATCAATTTCTTGACTATAATTTGAGAGCCTTACCCAATTAGCTTTTTCTCAAAAGATAATCTTTTTAATTATAAGATGCTAATTTTAAGCACTTAAAGCAAGCCGGAAACCTCGCTTTTCAAATAATTCGCTTTGCCATTTTGGTGCGGGCAGCACCAATGTAGCTGTATTTGGGGCTGCAAAGATAGAAATAATATTTAATAAATCAAATCTGAGGTATAAATTTTGTATTTTAAATCTATGAATAATGCCAAAGTCAATTATTTTAAATCAAATTGATCGGCATCTTTGTAAAAGGGTAGTTTTGATCTGTAATTTCTAAGATTTTCATAGTCTAAAGAATAAGTTAATATTTCATTTTTTTCTTCTGCATTTAATAATTCATTTCCTTCGTAATCTATGATTAATGATTGGCCATTATAGACCAACTGATTTCCGTCAGTTCCAATTCTGTTAACACCAATAACATAGCATTGATTTTCAATGGCTCGGGCTTTTAAAAGTGTTTTCCAAGCTAATATTCTTGTTTTGGGCCACGAAGCCACAAAAACCAGGAGGTCTACTTCGGTATTTCTACACCAAACAGGAAATCTTAAATCATAACAAATGAACGGCTGTATTTTCCAATTTTTAATAGTGAATACTATTTTTTCAGTTCCAGGAGTGAAACATTCATTTTCTTTTCCTAAAGCAAAAAGGTGTTTTTTGTTGTAAATCAGAGTTTCAGATTTTGAATTTACAATTAGTGCCCTATTGTATTTAAGTTTTTGCTCCTTAATAACCAGACTACCTATTAGATGTGTGTTATATTGAGCGGCAATTTGTTTCATCCATTTGTGCGTAGTAGAGTTCATGGGCTCTGAAACGTTCATGGAAAAGCCAGTATTGAATAATTCTGGGAAAACTATCAAATCTGAATGGTCTGAAATTTCTGAAGCTATTTTTTCTTCTAAATGGCTAAGGTTCGCAATTACATTCTCCCAATATTGAGTGGTTTGAACTAAACTAATTGTGAGATTTTTACTCATTTTATATAAAAACTTTGCAAATTTTATATTAAGCAAATTTCATTCTATAGTCAGCGTCTACAATTCCTTTTTGAATTTGTCCCAATCGTTTTTTTAGCATTTGCTTTTTTAAAGGGGCCAAATAGTCTGTAAATAGAACGCCTTCCAAATGATCATACTCATGTTGAATAATTCTTGCTGCCAATCCTGAGAATTCTTCAATATGTTCTTTCCAATCTATATCAAAATATTTAATTCTTATTGTTTCAGGTCTAAATACATCGGCTCTTATTCCGGGAATACTTAAACAGCCTTCTTCATATGGCCATTTTTCCCCTTTTTCTTCCAATATTTTAGCATTTATAAAAGTTTTTTTGAAATCAATTAAAGAAGGATCTATGTCTTCTTCTGTCTCAGCGCTTTTATTAATTGGAGAGCCATCTACTACAAAAATTCTATAAGCTAAGCCCACTTGTGGACCGGCTAGACCCACACCCGAGGCAGCATACATGGTTTCAAACATGTCTTCGGAGATTTTTTTAATATCTATTTCTCCTTGTTTAATGTTTTCACTTACCTTTCTTAACACTTGAGCCCCGTAGGCCACTATAGGATATATCATCTCTGAACAATTCTTTTTTTTTAAAAATTTAATTAAGCAACTGGTAAACCTGCTTTATTTAATTTTGATTGATTTTTAAAAATGTTTAAATCTGCTTTAACCATTTCTTGCACCAACGCTGCCAAATCATATTTCGGTTCCCATCCTAATTTAGTTTTTGATTTAGTTGGATCTCCAATTAATAATTCTACCTCGGTAGGCCTATAATAAACTGGATCAACTGCCAATACTTTTTTGCCAATTGGAAGTTGAAATTCATTTTTTGAGCAGGAAACAACAAACGCTTCCTCATTTTCTTCTTGACCTTTAAATGAAATCGTGATTCCAACCTCTTCAAATGCTAATTTAACGAAATCTCTTACTGTTGTGGTTATTCCCGTAGCAATAACATAATCTTCTGCAACCTCTTGTTGTAATATGAGCCACATGGCCTCTATGTAATCTTTGGCATGACCCCAATCTCTTTTTGCGTCTAGATTCCCCAAAAACAGGCAGTCTTTTTGACCAAGGGCAATTTGAGCTACCGCCCTAGTTATTTTTCGAGTTACAAAGGTTTCTCCTCTAAGTGGTGATTCATGGTTAAACAAAATACCGTTGCAAGCAAACATATTATAGGCTTCACGATAATTTACTGTAATCCAATAGCCGTATAGTTTGGCTACAGCATAAGGAGATCTAGGATAAAATGGCGTAGTTTCAGATTGAGGCACTTCTTGAACTAAACCATAGAGTTCGGATGTGGAGGCTTGGTAAATTCTACATTTTTTGGTTAAACCTAAAAGTCTAACGGCTTCTAAAATTCGTAATGTTCCTATTCCGTCAACATTGGCAGTGTATTCGGGTTCGTCAAAACTTACTTTTACATGAGACATGGCCCCCAAATTATAAATTTCGTCGGGCTGAACTTCTTGAATAATTCGAATAATGTTTGTTGAATCACTTAAATCGCCATAATGTAAAATGAATTTCACATTGGTTTCATGTAAATCTTTATAGAGGTGGTCAATTCTATCGGTATTAAATAAGGATGCTCTTCTTTTTATGCCATGAACTTCGTAGCCTTTATTTAATAAAAATTCTGCCAAATAGGCTCCATCTTGTCCAGTTACTCCAGTTAAAAGTGCTTTTTTCATTTTACTTCCAGTGCTTTTTTTATATTTATTTTATCGCTAATAATTCGCATGGTTTGGAACTTAGCATTTAATGAATTAAACTGTTTTTCGGCATCATTTCTATTCATAAAATCTCCTACTTTTATTTTGTAAGTAGGTTGACTGTAAGATTCATACAGTTCTAGATCGGAATGAAATCGATATAAATAGGATTTTACATTTTCAAATTCTTGTTTGTTATTCCCAGAAAAGACCTGTATTCTATAACCTTGTCCCTCAGTGATTTGACTATTTAAGTTTGCAATTTGCTTTAAAATATCATTTACGGCTTGAGTGTCACTTAAAATTGTGGTTTCATTAATTTCTTTTTTGTCTTCAACCTTTATTGGCGATGAGTTAATAATTTGAGGTTTTTCTAAAGGTTCTGTTTTTTCATATTTGGGTCGAAAAACCGTCAAATCTTCCGAATATTCAGCTATTTTTTCTAAATTTTTATTGACTTTTCCACCACTTATTTTTTTAGAGCAACCTAAAATAAGTAGGGACAAAAACAATAATAAAAGCCTTAATTTCATTTCAGAAGGAAATATAACTACTGCAAAATTAGTAAAAATACCTAAGGATAAAAAAAATGTAATAATAAATCAGTTTGATTATCTACAATAGAAAAAGACATTCGAGAAACCCAAATGTCTTTCTAGGACGAAAATACTTTAACCTATGATAAATAACCTTCCGAAGAAGATTAATGCCTTAATCCTTTCAAAATAAGAGCATGTACAAAATTAAATAAAAAATTTATTATTGCAAGTTTATTTTGAAAATAGGTCAAAATAGTATTATTATTCTCTGATATATCTTTCAAAAAATTCATAAATTCTTAAAATTCTATCAATTCTTTGTCGAATGTTGCCAGTTCTTGAAAGTTCGTGGGTAGCTCCGGGCATTCTGACATATTCTACCTCTCTGCCCAGATATTTTAAACTTTTAAACAACATTTCTGATTGAATTACTCCCGTTCTAAGATCATTTTCTCCATGTTTAATTAATAATGGGGTTTTAATTTTTTCAACAAAAGTATACGGAGAATTCGCAATAATTTTGGTTATTGATTCGTCTTCCCAAGGTAATCCAAAATAATTAGGAGTCAATCGCCATGCATTTCCCTCCCCCATAAAAGTAGTAAGGTCATACACACCTCTTTGGGCAAAAGCTGCCTTAAATCTATGGTCATGAGCAATAATCCAGGCCGTCAAATATCCAGCATATGAGCCTCCAGTAATAATTAGTTTTGAAGTATCTACCCAAGATTCTTTTTGAATTGTGCTAAATGCTCCTAATGCGTCTTCTTGCGGACCGGGGCCCCAATTTCTATAATTAGAAAACTGAAATTCTTTTCCATATCCTCCTGATCCTCTTTGATTAGGGTATACTATTCCATAACCTTGAGCACAGAAATATTGAAATTCGTGCCACATAGAAGCTTCTCCAGGCCCCCACATGGCAGTTGGCCCTCCATGTAATTGTAAAAGTAATGGATACTTTTTACCTGTTTCAAAATTGGTAGGTTTCATGACCCAATATTCAATTTTTTGCCCTATTGAGTTAATAAATACCTTTTTTTCTGGGAAACTTAAGCTTTTATTTTTGAGCCATTCTGTATTTAGATCAGATATTTGTTCTGAGGATTGAAAATTTTGACTAGCTAAAAACAGCTCATGTGGGTTTTTTATGTCATTTTTTGCAAATAAAATTTTATTTGATTGTATTAGACTAAAATGGGTTATTCCAGATTCTAGATCACTTAATTTTTCGATTTTGGAGGTTACCACGTCCATTTTATAAAGAGGAACGCCTCCGTTGGTGCCAGCCGTAAAATATAAAGATTTTGAATCTTCAGACCAAGTGTAATTGCTTGCACTCCTATCAAAATCAACTACCCTGAGCTTACTATTTTTTAAGTTTAGAATAGCAGTTTCACCATAAGAAAGCCCGTTTACTAGATTGATGTTTAAAACTATAGTTTTATTATCTGGAGAAATAGCAAGGCTTGAGAAGCTTTTACCATTTTCTTGATAAAGGGTTTCTTGTTGCTTTGTTACTAAATCTAAGCTAATTATTTTATTTTCAAGGGCTCTATCGGGATGTTCCTTTATGTCTTTGGCAGTGGTTGCAATTATTGATTTTCCATCTGGGCTTATTAGAAAGTTTAGGTAAGAAGAATATCCTTTTGTTATTTGGATTTCTTTAGCACCTTCTTTAAGCTCTTTTGAAAAAATATGAGTAAATTTTATTTCTGGCTCTACAGTTGCTTCTCCTTGAAAATTAAGCCTATTTATAACTTTTGCTTTTTTGTCTTTTACATCTTTTTCTAAATAAGCCCTAATTTCATCTATATTTCCGTTAGGATTGGCCTTTGATTTATTATTTAGAAAGGTAAGATTTTTTAAACCGGGTTTTTCTAAAGACCACAAAGGAAATTCTTTATTTGAGTTTAATAGGGAATCAGAAAGTAAATCGTTAAAGCCTATTACTGAATTAAAGAAAAGTGTTTTTCCATCCATACTAAATGTAGGATTTGATGCTCCATATTTTGTATTTGTAACTTGTTGTGCTTCTCCACCATCAAGGGGCAAAATGAAGATCTGAGATTTTTCATTTATTGACCTGACAAAAGCAACCGAGTTTCCGTCTGGAGAAAAGATTGGTTGAGTTGAGCTTTCTTTTCCCCTTGTAAGGGATTTGTGTATTTTGGGGTTTTGAGTATCTATTAAATATAACTGTGTATTATAGTCATATTCTAATGGTTTTTCTGGCGTTTCAATACTTGTTTTAAGGGCATAAACTACTTTTTTGCCATCTTTTGAGGTCTCCAGTGAAACTACATTTTTTATTTTCGTAAGGTCTGTTACGAGTATTTTTTCATATTGAGCTATTACAAAATTTGAGATAAGTAAAAGAAAAAGAATTTTTCGCATTAGTTTATTGTATTTAATCTATGGTGAAAGGAAATTTAAATTTAGAGTAAAA
>JANNWE010000109.1:0-7637 GCA_031414675.1 Cytophagaceae bacterium | reverse complement strand
CTTTTGGTGACTATGATTTGTGGAAATTTAAAATTCTTAATCTTTTTCCTAAATCCAAATTAAAATTTATTGTAGCAATAAATACTAAATTTTGTTAAGGTTTTTAGCCTTTCTCCACACCACACGATGCAATCGTGCGGTAGCGGGATGAGGTTAAGTTACCAACATATTGATTTTTAAATCAGTATAGTTTTTTATTTTGCTAAAATCGTTTTTATTAAAGGTATAAAGTTCTTTACAATGCGATTCTGCTATGGCGGTATGGAGGCAGTCGTTGATATTTTGGAAGCCTATTATAGATGCTAATTCTTGAGCTCTTTTGAATTCACTAAAAGTATAATTTATAGATACATATTTTTCAATACTCGATATATAATCAATTATTCTATATGAATCCATTCTAAGTTTGGCCAAAACAAATGAGATTTCTTGGAGTGTTAGAAGGGAAATAAATATTTTTCTTTGATCCAATATAGCTTCAAATTTCTTTTTAGCGATTCTGTTAAAATCTTTGTTTTGAACTATTAAATAATTGATAATAAAGTCAGTATCTAAATAAATCATAGATTAACCTCATTTGCTAAGTCTGATAGATTAATATCTTTTGATACAATAAATGGAGGATATTTTTTTTGGAGCTCTTCAAGTTCATCAAAAATACCTTTTTGAGTAGTTATTGTCTCATTACCTTCATTAATAGTAATACTCACTTCCTTATCGCCGAATTTTCTTTTTAGTTTTTCAAAAAAACTAAAATCTATATCTCTTAAATTTATTACGGTTGTCATAATTATTCTAATTTACACACAAATATAATAAATGAACGAAAAATAATATATAAATAGTTCGGAAAAGCCCTTACATACCGACATCAGGATTTTGATGGGCAGCAGAGGTTTTTTTGAAACCGAATTGCTTCCCAAAGAAGCGATTCCTCCTCCGCAGTCGCACGATTGCCTCGCGTGGCTACTCTAATAAACTTATCAACTCCATTTTATGCTTCCATTAAGAGTCAACTCCTTGTGTTCTCGGAACCACACTGAAATCTCTAAACGCACTAAATATTAGCAAAAGTTTCAGTTCCTTTTGGTGACTATGATTTGTGGAAATTTAAGATTCTTAATCTTTTTCCTAAATCCAAATTAAAATTTATTGTAGCAATAAATACTAAATTCTGTTAAGGTTTTTAGAGTTTCTCCACACCACACGATGCAATCGTGCATTATCGGGGTTTATTAAAGTTTTTGGGGTTAAATCAGTACTATATCATCGGCATGCACCAAAATTAAATTCTGATTTTTTAATTTATCTTTTAAGTCATGAGACGAAACCTTGCATTGGCCCACAGCAATTCCCAGATTTTCATTATTAACAATTTCTACCACTTCACCAGCCTCAAATTCCCCTTCAAAATTGAGTACACCCACTGCCAAAAGGCTCTTTCTTTTTAAAATTGCCGCTATAGCCCCATTGTCTAAAAATAATTTTCCTACACTTAAGCTTCCACTCGCTAGCCACTTCTCCTTTGCCGATAAATTAGCCAGAACGGGCTCGAAGGTAGTACCCGATTTTTGATGAAAAGCATTTAAAATACTATCTGGACTCTTCATTCCGAAAATTACCACCTTGATACCCATTTTTGAAGCTAAATGTGTAAAAGTAAGCTTAGAAGCCATTCCTCCTGAGCCAAGAGAAGATTTCGACTTGTTTACTAAGCCCATCACCTGATGGTTGATTTTCTCAACTTTTTTAACCAAAACACCCTCTTTGTTTAATAAACCTCCCGAAGCCGTACATAGCATAAGCAATGAAGCCCCAAACCCTCCAGCAATGAGTGTGGCTAATTCATCATTGTCTGAAAACTTTAATTCTCTATTGCTTACTACATCGTTTTCGTTGGCTATTGGAATGATATCATTCTTCCAAAGCTCTTGATACGTTTCTTTTAACTGTAAAAATTGTTGTCTATTGGCAAAATGCTGTCTCTCACAAAGACTTTGTGCTACTTGAATGCCGAATTTACTAAATTCTTGATCATACAATTTCAAAAGTATAGGATTTCCAATAGCTGCTGCTGCTTTTTTTTGGCTTATTGTGCCTTCGTAGTTTTTAATAAACTGTTTTCCGGCTCCAACAGCTCCCGAGGAAACTAACACAATTCGATATTCTTCACTTAGTTTAGCCACTTGCTGTGCTATATCAGCAATGATGCTAATGTCTGGTTCTCCATTCTCTTTGGTAATAGATGCTGTGCCAAATTTAATAACTAATAAATCTCTTTTCATAAGCTGAAATCTTCTGGAAATTTAAATTCTTTAGCATAAGATCTAAACTCCCCTATTTGCATTTGAGCCAATAGGATATTTAATGCTGGAGCAAACTCAATTTTATAATCTTCATGAACCTTATCTATCAATTTTAACAATGCTGAAAGCTTGTTGCATAAATATATTCTAATCAAATTTACATCCGGATGGTACAAAGGATAGTTAGTGATAAAACTATGGTTTTCAAAAAAAGAATTGAGTAATACTAAATATAGCTCAATCTCCCCTATTTTGTTTGCAGTAATTTTTTTAAAATGTGTGATGCTGCTATTAGCAGACCTCAAATGCTTTAAAATGAATTTTGGGTATTTCACATTTCCCAATTTTGAAAAATAAACTATTGCTTCTATAGCCTTATCTTTTCTTACTTGCAAATCATAATCTTCGTCTTCTAATAATCTATAGTGCAATTGCTCGACCAAAATCACATTTTTATCAATCAAACGTAATAATATTTTATCTTTTTCTTTTTGAGGCATTTCCAATATTGCCTTTTCTAAGTCTTTATCGATATTTTTTGCCATTTTTCTTTAAATAAGCATTAATATTCTCCATATGGCGGATACCAAAACCAGAAGTAATGAAAATGGCGTAAGCACTTTCCAACATAAATACATGAGCTGATCTATACGTAAACGAGGTAAAGTCCAACGTACCCACATCTGGAGCAACATACCGAAATAAGCTTTAGAGAAAATCCAAAAAGCACCCCAAATATGTATAGAAATACTTCCTGGTGTTCCCATAGTCCAATCGGCCAATTTAAAATTTCCAATATTAGGTAAGGGTGTATTCCAACTTCCTAAAAACAAAACGGCTGCTAAAAACGAAAGAAGGAGCATCATTCCATACTCAGCTAAAAACAAAATAGCCCACCTAAAACCGGAATATTCGGTGTGAAAACCGGCTATCAATTCTGACTCTGCTTCGGGCAAATCAAAGGGTGCTCTATTGGCTTCTGCTAAGGCAGAAATAAAGAAAATAATATATCCAATAAATAAAAAAGGACTTCTGAAAATATTCCAAGTCAAAAAACCACCCATTTTTGTTGTTTCAATTCCTAAGGCTTTTATTCCAAAAAGGTAGTTGGATTCATTCGAATAAACACCTTGAAGCATACTTATCTCTTGCAAATCTAAGCTTGCACACGAAAGAGCAACTGCTAGGACGGTAAGTCCAATTGGAACTTCATAGGATAGAATCTGAGCCACAGAACGCATAGAGCCTAATAATGCATATTTACTATTGGAAGCCCAGCCTGCCATCAAAATGCCTATTATATCTAAAGAAATGATTCCTAAAAAAAGGAAAAGGCCAGTTTGAAGCCCAGAGCCTTGTAATCCAGGACTGATGGGAATAAAAGCAAATCCTGAAAAAATAGCGGCAAATATTAAATAAGGTGCAAATTTAAAAAGTTTTTTATCCGAAGAATTTGGGATAATATCTTCTTTTTGAAACAGTTTGAGCAAATCTGCAATAAGTTGAAGCAATCCCCATTTACCCACTTCCATAGGCCCAAGCCTATCTTGAATAAAAGCCGAAATTTTTCGCTCAAGATAAACACTTACGATTACATTGGCAGAAACCACTGCCAAAAAAATCAAAAGGGGAATAAACATTTACTAATTATATTTTAAAATTCTGCATTTTTGGGCGTTCTTGGAAATGGTATTACGTCACGAATATTTCCCATGCCAGTAACAAATAACACCAAACGCTCAAAACCTAATCCAAAACCCGCATGAGGTGCTGAGCCAAATTTTCGAGTATCCAAATACCACCAAATATTTTCTGGCTCTATCCCTACTTCTTCTATTCTTGCCAAAAGTTTCTCATAATTATCTTCCCGCTGTGAGCCCCCAATTATTTCACCAATTCCAGGAAACAGCACATCCATGGCACGTACGGTCTTACCATCGTCTTCTTGTTTCATGTAAAATGCTTTTATCTCTTTGGGATAATGTGTTAAAATAACTGGTTTTTTGAAATGTTTTTCAACTAAAAAACGCTCGTGTTCCGATTGCAAATCTACTCCCCAAGCTACTTCATATTGAAATTGCTTTTTCTGTGCTGGTTTTGATTTTACTAAAATATCTATAGCTTCCGTGTAGGTAAGTCTGACAAAATCGTTTTCCACCACCATTTTGAGCTTTTCTAACAATGACATATCAGAACGCTCATTTTGAGGCTTGGTTTTTTCCTCTTCTATTTGCCTTTTTTCTAAAAATGCTAAATCATCCGAACAATTTTCAATGGCATAATTTATTACATACTTTACAAAATCCTCAGCGAGATTCATATTATCTGTTAAGTCATAAAAAGCCATTTCAGGCTCTATCATCCAAAATTCGGCAAGATGTCTCGTAGTGTTTGAATTTTCAGCTCTGAAAGTTGGCCCAAATGTATAAATTTTAGATAAAGCCAAAGCACCTAACTCTCCTTCCAACTGACCAGAAACGGTTAATGAAGTTTGTCTTCCAAAAAAATCCTGACTGTAATCTATTTCCCCAGTATCAGTTTTTGGGGCCGCATTGGGTTCAAAAATACTTACTCTAAACATTTCTCCTGCTCCTTCGGCATCGGAGGCAGTAATTATTGGAGTGTGCAAATTAAAAAAACCTCTATCATTATAATACTTATGAACTGCAAAAGCCAAAGTGTGTCTAATCCTAAAAATGGCTCCAAAAGTATTAGTTCTAAAACGCAAGTGAGCTTTTTCTCTTAAAAATTCTAAACTATGTTTTTTAGGCTGCATAGGAAAAGTTTCGTCTGCTTCTCCGTAAATTTCTATAGACTCAGCAAGAACTTCAACTGATTGCCCTGAGCCTGCAGATGCCACTAATTTTCCAGTAATAGCCAAACATGCCCCGGTAGAAACTTTTTTTAATAATTCAGCATCTATCTTTTGGTCTTCAACTACTGCCTGAATATTATTTATGGTAGAGCCATCATTTAAATTTATGAAAAGGATGTTAGCTTGTCCACGTTTCGTTCTAACCCAACCTTTCACTACTACTTTTTGGTTTTCTGGCTTTAGCTGAAGAATTTCTTTGATTTGCATAAAATAATAAACTTTTGTTTCTGGAAATAGAATAAATATCAATTAAAACACAAAATTAAAAAATTTGCGGGTATAAACTATTGAAAATTTTGAATGAAAATAGATAAAATGTGAATTCACTTAGCAAATATTACCTTTTAGAAATTTAGGAATTAAACAAAATGAAACGAAAAAAATCCTGAAAATTAAATATTGAATCCTAGTATTTATTATTCCTTACTATGAGAATGCTAATTTAGGCATTTCTATTGCTGGGCAGTTTGTTCGGCATAAGAGATCAATGTAGGAAAATCCAATTGAGTTAGGGTCTTTTCCTTTTGATGTTCGCCATAAATCTTCTTTATTGGAATTTTAAAATTAGGTTTAATGGAAAAGGAATAATAATCATTTAAAGATTTGCCAGTATTGGAGTTTTCAGGTACGCATAACTGATTCTCATTGCCAATTTCAACGGTTTCTTTACTTATCAAAAGCGGCAAAATACAATCATAGACTTTAAAAAGGCGTTTGATTAGTACTTTTCTGCTGGGAAGCTTAGCGGTACCCGACCACCAAATATTTTTAACTTCGTTCATTGCTTCGTTTGTGGCTTTGGTGTCTTCTACTGCTCCTAAATTATTTAAAGTTTCCTTTAAACTATTCGTCATTGCTTCTTCAAATTCCAATTCACTTTCTAATGCTTTCATACCCAAATGCACTCCGAGTAAGTTAGAATAAGCGTCTTCAACGGAAAAGCTAGAATATCTTTCCGGAACCATAGGAATAAACGATGCACCAAACCATGTGGATATTTCATGCCATACAGAAACGTCATAGGCTATTTTTCCAGCTAAATGCACAGCATCTGCATCAGAAATATCTTCGGGAATTAATAAATTTAAAGTTTTCAATCCACCCTCCACTCCCATTTTTAGACTAAAATTTGGCTGTCCTTTTTTACTTTGTATTAAGCTATACAAATAGCCTGTAAAATCTGCCATATCTCTCAAGTGTCCTAAGTCAATAAATCCACCATGATGGGTATAAATTATTCCGTTTTGTTCTTCTTTACTTCCTAAATACTTATGGGGACCAATTTTCTCCACTCCTGTAGTTTCAGTAAATTTTACAAAAGAAAAAACTGCCAATTTCACATCCACTCCAAAAGAACAACACGTACGGATAATCCTAGGTGGAGGATTATTTAAGGCATCTTTTTCTAATTTTGGGGGCTTCGCATTGGAATAAATAGCAAAAAAAAGAAAACCTAAAACATTTATAACCCTCATCTTATCTTTTACAATTTTCATAATTAACCAAGCTTCTTACTTAAAAAACAAAAAAAATCAAATTTCATTTCAATAAAAAAATCTTTTTTTATAAATATTTAATAAAATGCCTGCAAAGATACCTATTTTTGGAATTTAATTTTTAAAATATATGCTTCAAAGTATTCCTTCAAAAACAGACCTAGTTTCTACACATGAGCGTATCAGGCCTTATATTAATAGAACGCCAATCTTAGCAAACGAAAAAATAAACAGTATAGTAGGATGTGACGTATATTTTAAATGCGAAAATCTTCAAAAAATTGGAGCATTTAAGGCCCGCGGTGGCTTAAATGCGGCATTAAGTTTAGGCCCCTCAGACCTTGTGAATGGTTTATGCACACATTCGTCAGGTAATCACGCACAAGCAGTTGCTTTGGCAGCTAAAATGCTTAATATTAAAGCCTATATTGTAATGCCAAACAACGCACCAGAAGTAAAGATAAATGGTGTTAGGGAGCTTGGTGCAGAATTAATATTTTGTGAACCAAATCTAGCGGCGAGAGAAAATGGGGTAAAAGAAATCATAAAAAAACATAATGCCACCTTTATTCATCCTTTCGACAATTATGATGTCATAGCTGGACAAGCCACCGCTGCAAAAGAATTGATGGAAGAATATCCTGATTTAAATGCTATTTTAGCTCCAGTAGGTGGAGGAGGACTATTAAGCGGCACTGGCTTAAGTGCAAAATATTTTGGAAAAAACATCAAGGTTTATGCAGGTGAGCCAGAAGGTGCTGCAGATGCAATTCTCTCATTTAGATCTGGAAAAGTGGAAAAAGCAGCTTATATCAATACTATAGCCGATGGTTTGCTGACAAATTTGTCAGAAAAAACGTTAGAAATTATCTTAGATACGGTTTCTGATATTTTTTTAGTAAGTGACGAAGAGATTTTGGCAGCCCTAAAACTAGTCTATGAAAACCTAAAAATAATCAT
>JANNWE010000108.1:0-2038 GCA_031414675.1 Cytophagaceae bacterium | reverse complement strand
AAAGATCGGGGACATGCTAATCATGGATGGTTAAATAGTTATCATTCTTTTAGTTTTGGTGGTTATCACAACCCAAACAAAATCCATTTCGGTGCCTTGAGAGTACTTAATGACGACACAGTAAATGGAGGAATGGGTTTTGGGAAACACCCGCATGAAAACATGGAGATTATTTCTATTCCTTTGGAGGGGAAATTGGAGCATCAGGATAGCATGGGCAATAAAACAATAATCTCTAAAGGAGAGGTTCAGATATTGTCAGCAGGAACTGGTATTTTCCATTCCGAAAAAAACCATGAACATAATATGCCTGTAAAATTTTTACAGATTTGGGTTTTTCCTGATAAAAAAAATATTGAGCCGAGATATGACCAAAAAGCGTTTCTTGAGGAGGGTAGAAAAAATAGTTTTCAAACCATAGTTTCTCCTTTAGGCACAAACGATGAAGGAATTAAAATTAACCAAAATGCCTGGTTTAGTTTAATTGATTTAAAATCTAAAGAAAACAATACCTATGTTTTAAAGAATCCACATAGTGGGGTTTTTGTATTTGTTATTTCTGGTGAAATTGTAATAGACACAAAAATATTAAATTTTAGAGATGCTATAGGAATTAATAATTCAGATAGTTTTGAAATTCATGGTAATTTAAATAGTGAAGTTCTACTAATGGAAATTCCAATGGAATTTTAAAAAGTTAGAATTTTATTACTCTTCCCTCTTTGGCAGATTGAATTGCTTTTTCTAAAATCTCTACCACCAAAACATTATTTTCAATGGAAGACAAACTATTTGTAGGATTAATTTGCCTTCTAACCACTGCTGTAAAATAAAGAAAAGAGTCTTGTTCTGGACTAGGTATTGGGTCAAGCTTTATGTTTTCCTCCGATGCAAACCTTCCTCCGTTCTTGATTTTCAATTCATTTTTATTGGCAAAAAATGAGGCAGATTGGGTATAGATTTCCGTATCCTTTCTGTCCAATGGCCAATTCCATGAAGCTTCTAAAATGGCGGTGGCGTTTGGATAATTTAAAATAATTATCGCCTCATCATCTACCTTTGGATAAACATCTGGCTTCAATTGTTTTAAGGTTGCACTTACAGACAAAGGTCTTTGACCATTTAGAAACCAAGTGGAAAGATTAGCTCCATAACATCCAAAATCTATAACTGCACCTCCTCCATTTTTAATTGGATCAGTAAGCCATGCTAAAAATTCATTTGTACATCCAATTTCTTTTGGTCCGCGGTGCCCATCTCTTATAACTAATTTATTTATTCTCCCAATATCTGAATTTGTTTTCAAAATTTCTAGGGCTTTCCTATGGCTTGAATACCAGGTGGTTTCATAATTTGTGAGTAGGAAAATTTTGTTGATTTTAGCTAAATCAGCCATTTTTTTAGCATCTTTTAAGGTAGTGGCTAAAGGTTTTTCTACCATTACATGTATTCCTTTTGGAGCACAAATCTCTACTGTGTTAACATGTTCTGCAATACTATTAAATGCACAAACGGCCTCTGGTTTGGTTTTATTAACCATTTCTTCTAAACTTGAAAACCACAAAGTTTCAGGAAGATTATACTTTTTTAAGTATTTGTAGGCCATGGTCTTATTGGGCTCGGCTATACCTACAATCTCAATATCTCCTCTTTTATTGCTATTAAGTACCTGTCCAATATGGTCATGGCTTAGACCGTCTATTCCCACTTTAAGCTTAGGTTGTGCGAATAAAAAGCTTTCGAAACAAAAAATAAAAAGAAAGGTAATTTTAAAAAGCTTCATAGTTTATTTTGGTTGAAAATTTCAATAAATATAGGGAAATAATTTTATTTTTAATTTAAAAAAAAACAAGCAAATTTATTGTCAAATTTATTATTGTATTATATTGCTATAAACTTCAAAACAAATTTAATCATATGAAATCAATTCGGTTAATTCTATTTTTTCTTCCTATTTTAGGATTCGCTCAAAAGCAAGCGGTAGATTTAATAGTTTATAATGCTAAAGTTTATACTGTTGATAAAGATTTCAGTTTAG
>JANNWE010000107.1:0-4143 GCA_031414675.1 Cytophagaceae bacterium | reverse complement strand
AGTACCAGAGGGTTTCCCAACGGTAGTGGATGGAAAAACTGTGGCTTTATAATTTTCCCACATAATACCCTTTTCTATTGGTGTACTAAAAATACTTTCTTTGTCTAATGCCACTCGAATAGCATCTATAGTTACGTTTGGTGAAGTGGCTGTAGAACCCTGCCTAAAAGCAATCGTACCAATATCCGCTCTTGTATCTAATTCTCCAGCTCCAGTTACGACGTCTGGCTTATCCAAATTATATAGGCCGAGACTCACAATATCGTCAGTGTTGCTAGCCGAATTAAATTTATAAGATGCTACGAACCCAGTTACTACATTATATTTAATTGAAAAAGAACTATAAATTGCATTTCTGCCTGTTTTTGAAATTCCTATTTGATATGCATCTGTTCCAAATCTTTTTATAAAAACTCTTGCTCTAAAAACAGTGTCCAACACCGATGGACCTAAATGAATAATATAATCCCCTTCTGTGCTAGCACTTGCTACATTTAAATAAAAATGAAAATAAACGGTGCCTGAAGTGACAGCACCAAAGGTTTTATTGACATCTTCCCCCGAAGTTTGTAATTTTATGGCATTGCCAATTCCATTACTAATGGTCGAGTAATTAAATGGATAGGTTAATCCATCCTCTAAAACCTTTACAGGATTTGTGCCGGCTCCGCTGTGTGCTTTCCATCCATTTGCAGTTAAATTTGAATTGTCAGGATATAGAAAATTTTCCTTTAGCAACAATTGAGAAAAGACGATTGTTGTTGAACCTAGAAAAAAAACAAAAAGAAAGAAAAGTTTTCTCATTGTAGATAGTTTAAATTGTATAATTTCATTTATGTGCAAATATAAGATTTAAAAAAGGGGAAACACCATCCATAAAATATTCAATTCAGTAAAAAAAAATTACTTTTGATTTAAATTGAAATATTAAAATTATCTAACTTATGTTTGCCTTTTGTTGACTATAAATTGCACCCGAGCTAAAATATTACTTTTAAAAAAATGAATTTACTCAAAAAATTAAGTTTCCCTATTTTTCTATTACTGGGAATTGCGTTTTACTATTATAGATATAGTCCTAAATCTATTGAAATTAATTCTTTAGAAATTGTAGATTTAAATGGGAATTCAATAGATCTGGATACCTATAAAAACAAACCATTAGTGATAAACTTTTGGGCAACATGGTGTGGCACCTGCATTAAAGAGATGCCAGCGTTTCAAAAAGCTCAAGGTGAATTAGCTGGAAAAGTGAATTTCATTTATGTTTCGGAGGAAGAGAGCAATACAATTTTAAATTCAATACGTAATCGAAATTTCCAAGGTAGTTTCTTTAAAACTACCCAAGCATTTGAAAAATTAGGAATTAGGTCTTGGCCTGTAACTTATTTCTATAATTCAGAAGGCAAATTGGTGGAAACTAAATCAGGCCTTTTAAGTTACGAGAAATTAATAGAATTCTATAAGTAATTACTGTCGTCCCACTAAATAAAATCTTATTAGTATAATCACCTAAATATTAAGCCCTTACAGTGCTTTTGATTTGAAAGGGGGTACTTTTTGTTACCAATATTAAATCCCGACGGGATTATTGATTATCAGACACTTAATATCTAAAAAAAAATTTCTAATTTAATCGGACACTAGTAATAATCAATACATTATACCTGGATGGAATCAAAAATTTCAAAGGGTCTTCTGATTTAGAAACTTTACTATTTTAATTAAATCGTTTTCTTTTTTTAAACCCAAATTATCATTTTTTGCAAAGTTTTTTGCCTTTTCTTCATTATCACCAAATACACTGAATTTTTTACCCACTCTTTCCATTTTATTATTGTAAATCGTATAATAAATCAGTTCCTTTTCGAAATATCCTTCAAAACCATCTCCCGACATTTCATATCCGTTGGTCTCTCCTGCATTTCTTGGATTATACTTACAATAAAATTGTTTAAAAAGCTCAAATTCTCCATCCACTAATTTCTGGTAATATATTTCTCCTGCGGCAACATACTGTTTGGTATATTTTCTAAAAACTATTCCTTTAATTGTAAACTCATCTGGTTTAATCTCAATTGCATTCTGTTTTTCATTTAAAGAAAAATAAAGTGTATTTGTAATTAAATTAAACGCCATTAAACCTTTGTTAGTTACCGATCCATCCAAAATCATAGAACCTGAAAACCACCCATTATTAAAGAAAGGGGTACCTTTATAGATTTTAGTCAAATCAGAATTTGTTTGAAGCTTTATATTTGGATTAGCAAATTCAGAAATTAACACGGTATCCCCTTTTTCATTTACTTCAATCCTAGAATCAGAAGAAACTAAAGATAATTTATCAATAAACATGGCAGTGGTTTTGTTTTGCCCATATGATTGAATAAAGGCAAATAAAAGAAAAATAGTAAATATTTGCTTCATGATTTTTAAATTTTTATCTAAGCTAAAAATAAAAATCATAAAAAAGAAATTCATTGTATTTTACCTTAAAGAATTATAATAAATTTAGCCTTTCTAAACATAATAGTATGCCTATTAAATCTTCTTTTTAATTCTAATTTAAGCCTTTTATTTCTTTTAACAAAACTCATCTGTGATGCTCTGAATTATTTAAAAACTAGAATTAGTAAATATTTTTTTTGTTTAAACTTTTATCCTACTATTGCAAATTATTATTTATATAAGTTGGCAGAAAATCAACTGCTTTAAATGATAAGTAAAATAATAGGACAATACTTTTGAAGGAGCTTGCTTACTCGGCAAATGTAGCTATTTAAGAATAGCTGCTAAAAATGAATATCTGTTTGGTTGCGACTTAGTATTTAAACTCCTTTTGGCACAAACTTCTATATCTATATATATAAAAGAAATAAAAAATGCTGGAATAATATAAGTTAGCGTAGAAGGCACTAGTGCCAGTTATTGTTTGGAACATACAATTTTGCTAAAACTAAGAAACTAATATTAAGAAACTCTAATTTAATTTTTTTCAAACAATAGTAAATATTGTCAAATAAAATGCAAAATATCAGTAGTAATGGAGGACCTTGTTGTTAAGAATATTGAAATTCGTAGATTAAACAAAGAGGATTATGACCAGGTAGCAGAAATATACCTGCAAGGAATTCGAAGTGGCCATGCCACCTTTGAAACACAAGCTCCCTCTTGGGAACATTGGGTGGCCTCTCATATCTTGGAATGCAGTTTGGTAATAATTGATTCCAATAAAATAGCTGGATGGGCAGCTCTTGGCAAAGTTTCCAATAGGCAAACTTATGAAGGAGTAGCGGAAGTAAGCATATATATTTCGAATGAAAACAAAGTCAAAGGATTTGGACAACTACTATTTGAAAAATTAGTTTTAGAAAGTGAAAACCAAGGAATTTGGACATTATTTGCTAGTATTTTTCCCGAAAACTTGGCCAGTATTAAACTACACAACAAAATGGGCTTTCGGGAAATTGGGTACCGAGAGAAAATAGCCCAAATGAATGGGGTTTGGAGAAATACTATTATAATGGAAAGAAGAAGTGATAAAGTTGGTATTTAATGAGTTACCAATAAAAGTAAAAAAGGATTGGCGATAAACCAATCCTTTTTATTAAGAATTCTTAGATAAAATCTATACTTAATATCCTGGATTTTGAACTAAAACTTCTTTGCCAGCAAGTTTACTATTCAATATCTCTTGCAAAGGAATTGGATAATATTCATGTCTTCCTTTAACAAAAGTTACTCCGTTAAAGTAGGCTCTTTTATCTTTTTCTTTTGCATAATAGGCGTTTAATGTAACATCAAGAATACCCCAACGTCTTAGGTCAAAGTAACGATGTCCTTCCATTGCTAGCTCTATTCTTGTCTCAAATCTTGTCGCATCTCTTGCTACAACTTTATCCGTCCAAGGGGCAGTATATTCTTTGATTACATAATTTGCTGCTGGTTTTCCGTCTGCTGCTAACACAAAACCTTCTGGATTTGCAGCACGCTTTCTAACTTGATTTACCAGTTCACGTGCTTTTTCTAATGAACCCACCTCAATTTCACATTCTGCTAGCATCAATAATACATGTGAATAACGAATAATTCTGTAATTATTGGCATTTTGACGACCATTTGGAGCTGAATTTATTCCAAGTT
>JANNWE010000106.1:0-1550 GCA_031414675.1 Cytophagaceae bacterium | reverse complement strand
GAGATGAATTTATTTGACACAAGAAATCAGCAATTATTATTTATTAAATCTCCTGAATTTTTAAAAAAACCCTATTTAGTAAAACATTTAGAAACTGAAATAAAATACAATTATTGGCATTTACTCTTTGCGTATCCGGTATTGAGAAGTAATCTAGACACAAAAATGAAACGTGTGGTATCTCTGCCCTCCGTAATGACCAAAGGCTTTAAGTTTGTAAAAAATGACAGTTTATTGCATTTTAAGAGTTTCAGAGCCATGCTTCCTTTTTATTTAACCTATAAAAATTCAGAAGAAAAAGACTTTGTAAAATATTCAGATATGGTAAAGTCTACAATTGATAAATCTGAATTTGCCATTAAAACCATGAATGGTATCACATTAGACTACATTTTAGGGGTTTTGTTAAGTGCCAATCAAAAATATCTTACTCCTGGGCCTACCCGTTATATTATTAGTCAAATTGAAAATACAAATCTACAAAAAGAATTTAAAGGACCATTTCTTGATAAAATAATAGAAAGCGAAAAAGTGGCTAATTTGAAGGCTAAAGAAGAAGCAATTAAACCAAAATCTTCTAATGGTAAAGCTTCCGACTCACCCCATTTAACAGATTTAACAGATAAAATTTTCGATTTTTCAAAGTACAAAGGCAAAGTTGTGTATGTTGATTTTTGGGCAAGTTGGTGCGGTCCATGTAGAAAAGAGTTTCCTTTCTCTAGAAAAATGCACGAATCCTTAAGTGAAAAAGAAAAAGAAAAAATAGTGTTTTTATATATTTCGATAGATGATTTAGCTGAAACTTGGAAAAATGCTGTTAAAACGCTAGAATTGGGGGACTTTGAGCATGGATTTTCACCTGGAGGTTGGGGTTCAGAAGTAGTTCAAAAATTCAATATTACAGGAATTCCAAGATATATGATATTGAACAAAGCTGGTGAAATTGTTGAAAATGATGCTAAAAGGCCAAGTAATCCTGAAACAATTTCTGATTTATTAGAATTGGCTAAATAATTTCTTGTTTATTAAATTAAAAACAAAATTGTTTTTAATTTTGAATTTAATTTTAACAATAACCGTTTTGAAATAAAGCTTTTTTAAAATGTTTAAATTCATTTTTCTTATCCTTCTTTTATTGGTTTTTGTGGCCCCTCTCCGAAGATTTCTCTTTTGGTTAATTGTAGGACGTCAAATTGTAAAAGAACAAAAAAAATATCAACAACAATCAGCCCCTATTAGGCCTGAAGGAGAAATAAAAGTAGAATATTCCAAAAAGAAAGACGACCGAATCAAGAATGATGACGGTCAATATATTGACTATGAAGAAATAAAATAGTTTTTATATGATAAAGAAAAGATCCAACATCCCTGTATCAATAGACTTTTCAGTATTATTTTTAAGAGTATTTTCTTCTTTTTTCATGTTAACCCATGGCTATGATAAATTTATGAAAATGTTCTCGGGAGATTGGTCATTTGCAGATCCAATAGGTTTAGGAGAACCAAATTCCTTATTTTTAGCAGTTTTTGCGGAATTTTTTTGTTCTATA
>JANNWE010000105.1:0-4390 GCA_031414675.1 Cytophagaceae bacterium | reverse complement strand
AAGGGCTTAATATTTAGGTTATTATACAAATAAGACTTGATTTAGTCGGACGCCAGTATTAATAAATTATCAAATTAAAATAATACGGTGAAAATAATCATTGGAAATTTAATTCACTTTAGCTACAAAAATTATTTTTTTTCTATCTAATTCTCTATTTATCTCAATCTATTTTTAATTAAATCTTTTGCTTTAATTTTTTTACTTCTAATTTTATTACCTTTAAGATAAAAATAATTTGTAATCCTATTTTTTCTAAAATCTTAAGGAAAATAGGACTATTAATTTAATATTTTTAAAATTCTACGTTTGAAAATATTTATTCTATAAACAACAAAACACCAAGATCTTCAGAAATGAATGCTGAAAATACATTTGAAACTTCGCTTTGGAAACAATTAATTTCTGGAGATGAAGAGGCATTTTCACTACTTTTTGAAAAATACTACGGCCTTTTACTTAATTATGGCAAAACACTTTTGGGTACATCAGATCTTGCAAAAGATTGTGTGCAAGATGTGTTTGTGGACATTTGGACTTATAGGCATTCATTAAATCAAGATGTGGTAATAAAAGCTTATTTGCTTTCAAGTGTTCGTAAAAGAATTGCTCGCCAATATGAGCGAGAGCATATTTTTTTAAAATCAAAAGAATTAGATTCGGTTAATTTTTTATTTGATTTTTCAATTGAAGATAAAATAATTGAAAATGAAACAATAGATTCAAAAGTAATTACATTAAATAAACACATAAATGAGCTTCCTCCAAGGCAAAAAGAAGCACTTTATCTAAGATATAACCAAGGACTTTCTGTTACTCAAGTGTCTGAAATCTTAGACATGAATTATCAATCTACAAAAAATCTCCTACATAGATCTATCTTACAATTACGTAAGGAATATTTAGGTCCACTATATATTTTTCTTTTTGCCATTTCAGAAAATTTTTAATTATTCAAAAAAAAATATTACTAAGTGAGTACTAAATAAAATAGATGTCCTTCCTATTCTTGAAAACTATTTAATGATGCAAAAACGCAATAGTTACGATAAAGTAGAAGATTTCCTTGCTGATATTTCTTTCCAAAATTGGGTTAGAAATAAAATTGATTCTCAAAACTGGGAAACCTGGATTACTGAGAACCCTCAACGAGCAAAGATAGCAGAAGAGGCTAGGTTAGTATTATTAGCAATGAAAGTTGAAGAAATTACAATTAGCAATCAAGAAATCCAAATTGCTCTTCAAAATACTTGGAAAAAAATAAACGATAAAAATAAATCAAAATCATCCTATTGGCAAATAAAATGGCCAAGGTATGCTGCTGCATCAATTCTAGTAATTTGTTTTGCATCAATAATTTATTTTTTATTTCAAAAACAAACCTCCACTACTTCCATCACTTATAAAGAATTAATTGAACAAAATTCTGATGGATTAATAGAGCAAACAAATAATTCAGACAAACCACAATTAATAAACTTATCAGATGCTAGTTCGGTACTATTACAACCAAATAGTAAGTTGAGCTACCCAAAAACATTTAATAGTAACGAACGAAAGGTTTTTCTTTCTGGTGAAGGCTTTTTTGAAATAAAAAAAGACATAAAAAAACCATTTTATGTTTATGCAAATGAAATTGTAACAAAAGTTTATGGAACAAGTTTTAGGATTATTGCCTATTCAAACCAACCTAATGTAGAAGTTTTAGTACGTACAGGAAAAGTAAAAGTAAGTTCCAATAAAGACATTAAAAATAAAAAGATTGAGGAAATAATCCTTTTACCTAATCAGGCCGCCAGATTTATCCGTAAAGAATTAACATTAATAAAGATATCTGATATTACCCAAGATATGCCATTGCTTGCTTCAAAAAGCTCCATAGAACAACTTAGCTTTGAATTTAGTGATACTCCAGTTGCTCAAATATTTAAAACTATTGAACAAGGATATTTAGTTCAAATAATTTTCCCTGAATTAATATTGAATCAATGCTATTTAACTACTTCACTTACGGATGAACCTTTGCCAGAAAAACTCAAAATAATTTGTGAAAGCTTGGGAAAAAACACTCGATACGAAATGAATGGAAATCAAATAACAATATTTTCAAATGGATGCAATTAAATTTAAAATTATGCCTTAAAAAAAAGCGTCAAAATGCTGTAACATTTCAACGCTTAGAACTTCTAAAAACGCTTAAAAAAAGAACCGAATCAGAATTACGACACCTATCTAAAAGCATTTAACTTAACAATCAAAAATATGAAAAAAATATTTATTTATCAAAGGTTACTCCTTAAAATCGTGAAAATATCAATAATACAAATGGCCTTAATTGTAGCTTTTGCAAGTATTGCAATGGCTACTAAAGTAAAAGGGCAAGAATTGCTCGATGCTAAAGTAACAATCTCACTTAGCAATGTAAGCCTAGAAAATGCTTTGTCTGAAATTGAAAAAGCAACTCAAGTGAAGTTTTCTTACAATTCTAGATTGCTTAAAACAAACCAAAAGGTAAATGTTTCGGCAAAAAATGAAATACTTTCTAATGTATTATATAAAATACTCAAACCATTAAGAATAGAGTATATTCAGATTAGCAATAGAATAGTCCTACGGAAAGAAGAAGAACAAAATGTTGGAATTTTGGAAGAAGCAAATGTAACACCCAAAACAGATTTGATTGCAGTCGCAAATATAATAGTTAAAGGAATAGTTACAGATGAAAATGGCGACAAGCTTCCCGGAGTTAGTATTGCAGTCAAAGGAACCACGAGCGGAGCCACTGCTAATATAAATGGGGAGTATTCAATATCAGTTGTGGACACTAAATCTGTGCTAGTTTTTAGCTACGTAGGTTATAAGCCCAAAGAAGTCCAAGTAGGTAACAAAACCATTATTGACATTTCTTTAGAAGTAGATGACAATGCACTTCAAGAATTAGTGGTGGTGGGTTATAGTTCTACCAAAAAAGCTAATCTAACTGGTGCGGTGTCTTCAGTAAAAATGAACGACATAGATGGTTTGCCTATTTCAAATGCTGCTTCAGCTTTACAAGGCAGAATGGCAGGTGTTACTGTAAGTTCTTTTACGGGACAGCCTGGCAAAAACGACCCACAAATCAGAATTAGAGGAATAGGAACTTTTGGAAATAATAGTCCTCTTGTAATTATAGATGGAGTACCTAACGAAGTTGGAGCTTTGGGCGATATATCAGTAGATGATATTGAGAGTGTATCCGTGCTAAAAGATGCAGCATCTGCGTCTATCTATGGAGTTAGGGCTGCAAACGGGGTTATTTTAGTTACCACTAAAAGAGGTACGGTTGGCAAACCAAAAATTCAATATCGAGCCACCTACTCCACCCAAAAACCGCTCGTAAAACCAAGTTACATGGACGGCAATCAATGGGCAGCCGCATATAATGATTTTTTGCTAGAAACTGGTGCTGCACCCACGTTTGACGCCACTATGCTGCAAAAAATAAAAGACCAATCCGATCCAGATAATTTTGCTAACGTAGATTGGTTCGACGAAGTTTATAAACCAGCTCCTTTAAATATGCAGTTTTTATCCGCATCAGGAGGAACAGAAGCAACCAAGTATTTAGTTTCTATGGAATACCTTGACCAGCAAGGAATAATGGTTAATACAAACTCTAATAGAATACAAATGAGGGCTAATCTTGACAGCAAAATTTCAAAAAATGTAAGTTTTGGAGTTAATATTAGAGGACTAAAACAAAGTATCAATGAGCCAATTGCTTCGGCAACACAAAATGATGCGGGAGATAATGGTATTAATCGCGTAATAAGTGGTTTTACGAGACCTACAGTTACGCCTAGATACAGTTTTGGGGAATTTGGTTTATTTGACGGCACCACATTAGCCCAAATTAAAAACCCTTTAAAACTCCTTTATGAGCAAAAAAATAATACGAATAATTATCGTTTAGATGCTAAAGTTTTCGCTCAAGTTAAATTTTTAAAAGATTTTAGTTTTACCACCAGTCTCGGATATGTGTATAGTTCCACCTTAAATTATTCATTTGCTCCTTCTGTGTTTAGTTATCGTCCTGATCGTTCTCTTTTAGCTGCTGCTGCAAGTGTAAGCTCTTCATCTAATAGCTCAAATGCATTTACTAGGTATTTGGTAGAGAACATCGTACGATACGAAAAAATATTTAATAAAAAGCATGATTTCAAGGTGATGGTAGGTCAAACAGCCCAACATGATGAAACTAATGCCTTTAATGCCTCAGTTCGTAATCTTCCCAGTAATGAAATCACAGTGCTTGGTGCTAGTGCAGAACTACCTTCAAATGGAGGAAGTGCCTCAGCCCTATCGCTTCAGTCATTTTTCGTTAAAAGTATAATTTATTCTACCCAAAAAT
>JANNWE010000104.1:0-3418 GCA_031414675.1 Cytophagaceae bacterium | reverse complement strand
ACCACTTTTATGGCATTGGGGGCATGGCGAATGATGAAAAAAGGAATAGTCGTAAAACAAATGAAAACCGTTGAAACCTTAGGCTCAGCCACCCTAATCTGCACCGATAAAACGGGTACTATAACAGAAAATAAAATGACGTTGGCGAAACTTTTTATATTAAAAACGAATACTATTGTTGAGGCTGAAACCGAAATAAATGTAGAAGAAAAAGCCCTAATTCGCTTCGCGATGTGGGCAAGCGAACCAATCCCCTTTGACCCGATGGAAATTGCTTTGCATACGGCTTATCAAAAAGAGTTTCCTGCCGATGAACGGCCGGAATTTACTCTAAATCATGAATATCCCTTGGGTGGAAAACCACCTATGATGACCCATGTTTTTGAAAATAAAGCCGGACATAGAATTATTGCAACCAAAGGAGCAGTAGAGGCTTTGATTAAAGTTTGTGATTTGTCAACTTCCCAAATTCTACAAATACAAGATGCTGTAAATAATTTAACTTCAGATGGTTATCGGGTATTGGGTGTAGGTGAGTCTGATTTTAAGGGAAACCACTTTCCAAAAACCCAACAAGAATTACTTTTTGTGCTTAAAGGAATTGTAGCTTTTTATGACCCCCCCAAGAAAAACATACATGCCGTTTTAAATCATTTTTATAAAGCCGGTATTGCCGTAAAAATAATAACAGGCGACAACACCGAAACCACAAAGTCTATTGCAAAACAAATTGGGTTTTTGGGTTTTGAAAGCGCTATTACTGGAGATGAATTGATGAAACTATCAGAAACAGAATTAAAGAAAACTGTTATGAATACACAGATTTTTACAAGAATGTTTCCCGATGCCAAATTGAAAATTATTGATGCCTTAAAATCTCAAAAACAAATTGTGGCCATGACAGGCGATGGAGTTAATGATGGGCCGGCTTTGAAAGCCGCCCATATTGGCATTGCGATGGGCAAAAAAGGCACTGAAATAGCAAAAGAAGCGGCTTCACTCGTATTGGTAAATGATGATTTATCGAAAATGGTAAATGCTGTTGGAATGGGTAGGAGGATTTATACTAACTTAAAAAAAGCAATCCAGTTTATTATCTCCATTCATATCCCAATTATCTTAATCGTTTTTATTCCTTTGGCCTTAGCTTGGGTTTACCCAAATATTTTTTCGCCCATTCACATCATTTTTTTAGAGTTAATAATGGGGCCCACTTGCTCTATCGTATATGAAAACGAACCGATGGAAAAAAACACAATGATGGAGCCACCACGGCCATTTACCACCACTTTTTTTAGCTGGAGCGAGCTTTCTATGAGTATTTTACAAGGCTTACTCATTACTGGGGGCACTTTGTTAATATACCAATATTCTGTTCAAAATTTTTATAATGAAGCCCTTACTCGTACTATGGTTTTTACGACTTTAATCAGTGCAAACGTTTTTTTAACATTGGTCAATCGCTCCTTTACGTACTCCATTTTTACAACTTTGAAGTATAAAAATTCCCTCGTAAATTGGGTGATTGGCATCACCATTCTCATTACAGGCATATTAATTTATGTCCCTCCATTGACTAATTTCTTTAGATTTGAGCGCTTGGTTATTGAGCAAATTGGAATTTGCGTGGGTGTTGCTTTTATAGCTGTACTTTGGATTGAAGGGTGGAAATGGTGGAAAAGAAGTAAAACAAAAATAATAAAATTATGAAAGATAAAAATGTGCACCAGTTGTTTTCGGATGAAAAAGAGCATCTCAAAAAACTACATGAGATTGTGGAGAACACTATCAAATCAGAAGAGTTAATCATCCACAATTTGTCAAATCCACCCATTGAATCTTCAACCCTTGGGCAAAGAATCTCTGATGTTGTGGCTCAATTTGGAGGAAGTTGGCGGTTTATAATTTTATTCTTTTTCGTTCTTACCACTTGGATAATTTTTAATGTGAGCATTTCTGATATGCTACGGTTTGACCCCTATCCCTTTATTTTAATGAATTTGATACTTTCGTGCATCGCTGCATTACAAGCACCCATAATAATGATGAGCCAAAATAGGCAAGAGGAAAAAGACAGAAAACAAAGTGAAAACGATTACTTAATAAATCTTAAAGCCGAAATGATGATCCGAAGCCTAAATCAAAAAATAGACTTATTGTTGGAGGAACAAGTAAAGACGCTTTTTGAAATGCAAGAAAAGCAATTCACCCTGCTTAATGAAATCAGTATAAAAATGGACGCTTTACATAAATAAATTTTTCAAAGAATGACTATTACGCTCACAACAATTATCAAAAAACTGCTTTTACTATTTCTAGTAATTGCAGGTTTATATTTTGCCAAAGTATTCCTCATGCCTTTATGTTTTGGGGCTATTTTGGCAACGCTTTTCTTACCGTTTTGCAATTGGTTACAACGCAAAAACATCCCAAAATTCCTTGCTGTGGTTACCTGCTTGCTCTCTGTCATCCTTATAATTGGCATTCTTTTAACTCTTATTGGTTGGAAGCTATCGGACCTAATAAAAGATGTAGAGGGGCTAAAAGAAAATATTGTGGATACTGGATTTCTTTTGCAAACCTATATTTTTGACAAATTTGGGCTTTCTTTTAAGGATCAATTGATTATTCTAAAAAAGGAACAACCTTCTTACTCCAATATAATGCAGACTATGGCGGGTTCGCTATCTAGCTTCTTTGGAAATCTTTTTTTGGTTTACATCTATTTTATTTTTCTACTTTATTACCGCAGTCATATTAAGCAATTTTTATTAAAAATTTCACTTGATAAAAATAGATTTGAAATGGAGAAAATCATTCAAACTATCACCAAAGTGTCTCAGCAGTATTTGCTCGGTCTATTTAAGATGATTGTTTGCCTGTGGATTTTGTACGGTATTGGTTTTAGTGCTTTGGGGATTGACGATGCACTATTTTTTGCTATTTTATGTGGTTTTTTAGAAATAGTACCTTACGTAGGCAACATAGTAGGTACATTTTTGACGGTTTTTATTGCGGCTTTACATGGTGCCCATTTCGCGACGCTTGGCGGTATTATTGCAGTTTATGCCACAGTTCAAACGTTTCAAGGCTGGGTGCTAGAGCCCGTCATAGTAGGGCCACAGGTTAAAATAAACCCGCTATTCACTATTTTGTCCTTGGTACTTGGGCAATTGCTTTGGGGTATTTCAGGTATAATTCTGGCAATACCTCTAACAGCAATACTAAAGATAATTTTCGACCACCTCGAACCCCTAAAACCATACGGCTTCCTTATTGGAGAAATTGAGAATACCAAAGAAAAGAGAGGTCTTGTCAAAATAGTTAAAGAGGCCATTGGTCGTATTAAAAGAGTTTTTACAACTTCCTAGTAGATTTATAATTAATTACTGGTGTCCGAATAAATTAAGTAAAAAGG
>JANNWE010000103.1:0-7716 GCA_031414675.1 Cytophagaceae bacterium | reverse complement strand
ATTCCTGATTTCCAATTATTTATTTGATATTTTGCGATGCTCCAATTATAAATCTGGACATAAAAAAAGACTTCCAAAAATTGGAATTCCGACTGTGATCCCAGCAAACGTTGCCCGGCAGGGTTCGAATCGGAACGCCGCACCGCTGCGACCCTCAAATTAGAAATCTGTACAAAAAAAAGACTTCCAAAATTGGAAGTCTGAATGTGATCCCTGCAAATGTTGCCCGGCAAGGTTCGAATCGGAACGCCGCACCGCTGCGACCCTCAAATTAGAAATCTGTACAAAAAAAAGACTTCCAAAAATTGAAAGTCTGACTGTGATCCCAGCAGGGTTCGAACCTGCGACCCTCAGATTAGAAATCTGATGCTCTATCCAGCTGAGCTATGGAACCTTGAGGTAACTTTTAAACTTAAAAAAGCAGCAATTGCTGCTTTTTTGTCGGGGTGGCAAGATTCGAACTTGCGACCTCCTGCTCCCAAAGCAGGCGCGATGACCGGGCTACGCTACACCCCGAAAGTGTATTCAGCAGAGAGAGCGGGATTCGAACCCGCGGTACCGTTACCAGTACGTCAGTTTAGCAAACTGGTGGTTTCAGCCACTCACCCATCCCTCTGTCTCTCCGAAAAGGTTTGCAAATATAGGAGTTTTCTTTTTTACAGCCAAATTAAGGATAAAAAAAAGACAGTTTTTTTAGTACTATTTTTTCTGTTTTTCTCTAAATTATTGATAAACAATTCATTATTACACAAGAAAAAGAATATTAAGATCGTATGAATTTAATAGTTTTTGATAAAAATTACAAAAGGTCTAATATTTACTTTAAGCGTTCAGGGTTTTCACTTAGAAAAGCGTCCCATCCTTTTTTCTTAGAATTGTTGCCCGTAAGCGCTTTGGTTTTAGCATGCATAAAATGACAAACCGCTACTCCTAAGGCATCTGTAGCATCTAGCATCTTTTTTTCGAGTTTTTGATTAAACAATTGCTCCAACATGTAGGCCACTTGTTCTTTTGAAGCATTCCCATTGCCAGTTACACTTTGCTTTACCTTTTTAGGCAGATACTCCACAATATTGATGTCTTTAGCTAAAGCCGCTGCCATTGCTACTCCTTGTGCTCGGCCCAGTTTTAACATAGATTGTACATTTTCTCCGTAAAATGGGGCTTCTATTGCCATTTCGTCAGGTAGATATTCTGTTATTATTTGTGTTATCCTTTCAAAAATACGTTTTAATTTCATTTCATGCGAAGGAAGCTTTTCAAGTCTTAAAACGCCATACTGAATAATCTTAATTTGCGACCCCAAAACAGAAATTACGCCATAGCCCATTACTCGTGTGCCCGGGTCGATACCAAGTATAATTTTTTCCTTTAAATTTGCAGTTAAAATCATTTCGATTGAAAAAACTTTTTAATATTGCTATATCTTCCTCCCAAGAGAAAAAACTATTTTATGCAGTAAAGATAGTCTTTTTGATAGCGATATGTAGTCTTCTTTTCATACAATTTTCTAAAATCAATTTTGAAGCCCAACGTTTTTCTATTATTTTTCTTTCCGCCTTTTCCAAGTTTTACTTGCTAATAATTGGAGTTTTATTAATTATTCCCAATTATTTTTTTGAGGCCCTACGATGGAAATTTTTAACAGCCAACGTTCAGCCAAGAAACTTACCTCAAGCATTCAAAGATGTGTTATTAGGCTTGATGGGTGGCCTTTTTACACCCTTTATGCTTGGAGATTATGTTGGTCGAAGTTTTCGATTTCCCATTAGAAAAAGGAATGCCATCGTAATGGCTAATGTTTTTGGTAGCATCTGCCAGACCTATTCTGCTTTGTTTTTTGGAACGGTATCTCTACTTTTTTGGAAGTATTCCAAAATTGGACATTTTCCGAATGCCATGAATTATTTGGCGGCTTCTTTGTTGTTTTCCTGCGTTTTTGGAATATTTATACTTTTTGCAAACCAAAAATTAAGAATCAGTTTTTCTAAATTATCTATATTTTTGTATATTAACAAATATCTAATTCACTATGAAAATATTCCAATTCGAACCAGAATTTGGGTGCTCTTTTTAACCCTTTCTAGAAGTGTAGTCTATATTTTGCAGTTTCTTTCTATTTATTATGCATTTGGTATGGAGCTGAGTATTTTGCATTTGTTTATAGGCGTAAATTTGTCATTACTTGCAAAAACAGTAGGGGGAGGTCTAAATGTTTTCGGAGATTTAAGTTTGAGACAGTTAGTAGGTCTATATTTTTTCACTCCTTTTGCAGTTTCTGCTGAAGTAATTGTAGTGTCCACCTTGTTTGTTTGGCTTGTAAATATCTTTTTTCCAGTTTTGTTGGGGACCCTTTTTATTAAGAATTTAAAGACATAATATGATTGTTTTTAGTGCTAAAATTTGCATTGTTTTATATCTTATTTTACTAATTATAGGGATAATTAACTGGTTAATTTTAAAAAAACCAAGTGGAAAGTCGAATGATTTTGGAATAGGTATTGTTTTTTCGGTAATTGTTCCAGTTAGAAATGAAGCGCAAAATATTTTAAAGTTGCTACACAGTTTAGAAAATCAGACGTATAATTTCCAAAATTTCGAAATTATTTTCGTGAACGATCATTCTACAGATGCCACCAAAGAGCTTATTGAAAGATTTTCGAAAACTTCCGATTTAAATATTCAAATGATGGAATTAGAGCGAAAGGAATATTTAAACTCTCCTAAAAAAATGGCAATCATGCAAGCTATACGCATTTCCAAAGGAGAATTTATTTTTACTACAGACGGAGATTGTGTTTTGCCTCCAAAGCTTTTGCATAAATATCATGAGGCATTTATGAATCAAGTACCACAATTTATTTCTGGGCCTGTTACTTTTTTAGAGTCTAAAAAAAGTTATTTTGGTAAACTTTGGGAAAAAATTCAAATAGTGGAATTTGCTTCTTTGCTTGGAACGGCTGCTGCTTCTATAGAGATGAACTCGCCGAATATGTGTAGTGGGGCCAACATCTGTTATAGAAAAAGTGTATTTTTTGAGGTAAACGGGTACGAAGGGAATCTTCACTTAGCCTCTGGCGATGACGAATTTTTGATGCATAAAATCTCAAAAAAATATAAAAACGGCATTGTATTTTTAAAAGATAGCGAAGCGGTAGTTTTAACGAATGCTTGTGAAAATTGGAGTCAATTTTTTAATCAAAGAAAGCGGTGGTCCAGTAAATGGAAACAGTACGAAGGAAGTATTCCAACGGTTTTGGCGATATTCGTTTTTTTAAATAACCTTGCATTATTTGTTTTAATACTTAGTTGTTCTTGGAGACTTATACTTCTTAAAATCATTTTAGAATTTTTTATGATAAGTTCAGTTCTCTTATTTTTGAATAAAATCAATGCTATTTTTTATATTGGTCTTGTCCAATTTTTATACCCTTTTTATGTTTTATTCTTTGGTCTTATTGGAATATTTAGTTCAAAAACCTATATTTGGAAAGAAAGAATATTGAAATAGATGACAAAAACGCCCATTTTTTTGAGATGGTTATTTCCGTCTTTGGTTTGGGATATTAAGACCAACCAGAAAGAAATTTTTTTAACATTTGATGACGGCCCAATTCCAGAGGTAACTGAATTTGTGTTGGACCAATTGGCCATTTATCATGCAAAAGCCACTTTCTTTTGCGTCGGTGATAATATTTTAAAGCATCCGCAAGTTTTTCAAAAAATTATAAGCGATGGCCATGCCATTGGAAATCATACCCATACCCATTTGAAAGGTTGGAATAACAGCATGGAAAAGTATTTAGCAGATTTTAATGCCTGTGGTAATGCTATAAAACAATACCTAAACTATGATTCCAATATTTTTAGGCCTCCATACGGGAGAATTACTCCGGCACAATCTGCAGCCATTCTAAACTCCCATCGTATTATTATGTGGTCGGTACTAAGCAAAGATTACAATGAAAGCTACGATGAAAAATTATGTTTGAAGAATACCCTTGTGGCAACAAAAAGTGGCTCAATTGTGCTTTTTCACGATAGTTTAAAAGCCAGAAAGAATTTGTATTTTGTATTGCCTCAATTTTTAAAACATTTTTCTGATTTAGGTTATAGCTTTAAGGCTTTGTAGTTTACTGGTATTTAGCTAGAACTCTATGAATCAATTAAATTTTTTGGTTTTTTACTGAGCGCATATACAGCCACAAAACAAGATAAGACCTGCAATAAAGCAAATACTTCTTGGTGCTTTTTATAGGTGAAATACGCCATTAGTATATGGCCAATGAGCATAATGAGCCATCCCAAGGTCCATTTTCTTTTGGCTAAAAAAAAGATGGCTAAAATAAAATCCAAAGAAATAATAAATTCGAGGAAGGTACTATTTTTCAAGACAAAATACAAAAAAGCCAAAATTAAAAACATTAAAATATAAAGCACATTCATATTTTTAGGCTCTTTATTGTGATTCAGCAATCCAAAAATTAAAATCGCTAAAAAGCTAATTTCTAGTCCTGCTAAAAGATAGAATTTCAAAGAAATAAAATAAAAAATGGCTAAAAATGATGCAAGAATTCCTATTTGCCAACCGGCTTTTTTTTCTAAACTTAGAAATATCTTGTTTATAAAATATAGAATTGCGACAGCAGTTTGTAGCATAGGTTTTTAATTGAACTGCATGTTAATCAAATATTTCTTTCAAATCAAATTCCTTAATTTCTTTGTTGATTTGGATTTCCCAATTTTTTTGTTGCTCTTTTAAAATACTGTGGTTGGTTTCTTCGTCGTATTGTTCTTGTAATTCGTGAGTTTTCTTATAAAATTCAAGATATTCATATTGGATCATGCTACTTAAATCATCTAAACTCTCGGCTTTTAAAACTCTAATAGTTTTTAAAAATTTAAGAGCCATTAGATAACAAATGTCAAAATGCAGCTGCTCGTGTTTTAAACTATAATCGTTTTTTATTTCGGCCTTTGCCCAGGACATTTTTTTGTCTGTAAACACAGAGGGCGTTACTTCTATTTTAATTATCCCATTTTCCACAAACATTTTTGAGTTTATTCCAAAACTCGAATAAATAGCCGCCCCATAATTACTTTGACTTCTTACCTGTCCCAAAAAATCATTCCAAGTTACTTTCCTTTCTTGATAATAAACCGTGTCTTTATTAAAATAAGAACTAAAAGGCTTTATAATTACCTGTGACTGCTTGGCGAAAACTTCCAGTTTTACTTTATTTTTTTGAATGTATTGTTGTATAAAACTTAAACCATTGTCTAGGCTTACTTGAAGCTGAGCTTGAATATTTGAAATTGTGGCTGAACTTAAATTACGTGTGTACTGTCCAGAATTTCGGCTGTTGCATAGCGGTTTTATGCCATTTGCACCAATAGTAAAAGCTGTTAAATCAAATTTTATTTTACCTTCTATCTTATCATTTGAGATTTTGTTTTCGGAAATCGAAAGATTTTTTATCTCGATTTTTAAACGCGGTGCTTGCACATTATTAGGAATAATTTTCGAATAATAGGCTAAAATTCCTTTTTCTATGCCCCTATTAATTTTTACTCTTTCCGTTTTTCTATCAGAAACATAGATTTCACCAATAAAATCATTTTTTAAAGGTCTAAGATCTATTACTTCTTCTAATATAAAATCTGCTTTTTGAAGGCGTAATTGACTATTTTTTAAATCAAAAGTTATTTGAGCAAAACTTGCTGGGCCAATTAACCATAAAAAAATAATAGGTAACTTTAATTTCAAGGTGTATATATTAAAAATCTGATTCTTTTCTTACATCTAATAAACGCTGCAACCAGCTTTTCATTATTTCTTTTTCTTCTAATTCCTCCTCTTTTTCCACAATTGCTTTTGCAAATCCATCTAAATTGGGTTGTCCCGCATCAATCCAAGCTGTATACCATATATCACTTGTCATTTTTATGGAGGCCTTCATTTGTCGTTCCACTTGATTATCAAGCATTTCATGGAAGTCTTTCGAAAAACTTCGAGCATAATTTCTAATTGTTATTCCGTTTCGTTCTTCTATGGTAAATTTTTTATCTTCTGCCACTTTTAAACTCAATTTTTTTTCGAAAAGTAAAACAGAATCTAAAGCCACATGGGCATTTAATACAGCATTCCAGGATCGTCGGGCTACATTTTCCTCATATTCTGCTTTCCCAATAAATAAATAGTAGTTTTGACTAAACAATTCTGGCAATCGAGACTCCCAAAACCCATGAATGCCAATTTGATTTGTTAATTGCCCATTATAATTTTGTGTAGTATGTAAAGGTACATTGGCGTCTCCTATGTAGTGCCCTAAATCTGCAGAAATTCTTAAAATTTGCTTCAAATCTTTTTTTACAAAAGCTTGTGTGAGTTGAAACTTCATTTTTTGAATTTGCCAAGGTACTATCCCATAGGCCATTAAGGTATCTTCTGAATACAATTCTACTGCTTGATTCCAAAACAAAGTAGGCAGTTTTTTCTTTACAGAATCTGGGTACACGTCTAAATCTATGTAATGTTTAGGGGCCTCATCTTTTACTGCATATCTACGTTTGTCAGGATTAACTGCATTGTCTGCCAGGTAATCTATGTTTTTTTTATAAAAACCAAGCATTTCAGAAGGGAGACTATAAACCGCTAACCTATTGATAAGACTATGAGCGTAAAATCCCCAAATAAGAGTTTTAGGTTTTGGATGGGTAAAGGTTGTTATGTTAAAAAGAAAAACAAATAAAAATAGCTTTGTCATTGTGGTATGGATTGGTTGTTTATAAAAGTTGAAAATAAATTGATTAAACAAAAGTAAAAAAATGAATTAAATTTGTTTAAATATTTAGAAATAAATGAAAAATATACTTCAAAACTTAGGAATTTTAGAAAACAATCATGGCGTTTCAACTGGATTAACTAGTTGGGAAGGCTCAGGTAACATATTGCATTCGTTTTCTCCAGTAAATGGAAAATTAATTGCTACCACCCAATTGGCTACGGAGCAAGATTATGAAAAGGTAATAGAAACCGCAAAAAATGCCGCTTTGCTTTGGAAAAAAGTACCTGCTCCTAAAAGAGGGGAAGTAGTGAGGCAGATGGGAGATGCTTTTCGAAAAAATAAGGAAGATTTGGGCAGATTGGTAAGCTACGAAATGGGAAAAAGCCTACAAGAAGGGCTAGGGGAGGTGCAAGAAGTCATTGATATTTGTGATTTTGCGGTAGGCCTTTCCCGGCAATTGTACGGTTTAACCATGCATTCAGAACGCCCAAACCATCGCATGTATGAGCAATGGCATCCACTCGGTATAGTCAGTGTTATTTCCGCATTTAATTTTCCGGTGGCTGTATGGTCTTGGAATGCTATGCTGGCTTGGGTATGTGGAAATGTTTGTATATGGAAACCTTCTGAAAAGACCCCGCTTTCGGCCATTGCTTGTCAGAATATAATACTAAATGTTTTGGAAGAAAACCAAATTCCGGAAGGAGTTTCCAATGTAATAATAGGGGATAGGTTTATTGGTGAGATGCTTTCGAAAGATGAACGAGTGGCATTAGTTTCGGCTACTGGAAGTACTAAAATGGGGAAAGCCGTGGCCATTCAGGTAGCCGCTAGATTGGGTAAAAGTCTTTTGGAATTGGGAGGTAATAATGCCATAATTGTTACAGAAAATGCTGATTTAAAATTAGCAATTCCAGCTATTGTTTTT
>JANNWE010000102.1:0-1708 GCA_031414675.1 Cytophagaceae bacterium | reverse complement strand
AAAGGGGTAAAGAAATAGGAATTAGAAAAGTAGTGGGCGGCAATAGAAGAAATCTTATGATTCAATTTTTTGGAGAGTCATTTTTGATATGTTTTATTGCCTTTGTATTGGCTCTAGTTTTAGCTCAACTAGCCTTGCCTTATTTTAATGAACTGTCTAACAAACGATTAAGTTTGTCTTATTTATTTGATTATTATTTAATTACAGGCTACATTTTGTTGTTTATTTTTACTGTCTTTTCTGTTGGTTTTTACCCTTCTTTAGTTTTATCAAATTTTGATCCTCTAAAAACTTTGTTTAACCGATTTTCTCTATCAGGCAAAAATGTATTCTCAAAAGCGTTAGTTGTTTTGCAATTCACCTTAGCTGCGTTTATGCTTATTTCTACCTTCTTTATTTACAAGCAATTTAATTTTATGACTCACAAAGATTTGGGGTATAATGATAAGAATTTACTAGTGGTAGATATTGGATTTGAAAATGCAAAACAGTTTGAAATATTTAAAAATGAATTCTCGAAAATATCAGGAATTCAATCTATGGCAATTCGGCAACAAGGTAACTGGGGAACAGCCGCTAAGTCTAATGGCGTAGATTTAAGTGTAGAGTTTGACCATATTGATGAGTACTATTTACCAACCTTAGAAATAAAATTAGCTGCCGGTCGAAATTTTTCCAAGGCTTATCCATCAGATTTTAAAAATGCAGCCCTAGTAAATGAAACTTTTGTAAAAAGTGCTGGATGGAAGGAAAACGGAGTGGGTAAAACCATTGATTTTTTAAATGGTAGAAACAATAAAATAGAAATAATAGGGGTGGTAAAAGACTTTCATTATGGCACAGTGAAAGAAAAAATTTCACCACAAGTATTTACTGCAAATCCAGATATGCCTTACAGTAGGTTTTTAATGAAAATAGACCCAAAAAACATTCCAAAAATAATTGATAATGTTGAGGCAGCCTATAAAAAATTAATGCCTTTTAGGCCGTTTTCATATGATTTTATGGAAGATTTAAACGCAAAAAACTATGAAAATGAAGAGAAATGGAAACAAATAATAACATTTGGCTCTATCCTAATGATTTTTATTTCTTGCATTGGTTTGTTTGGACTTACTCTTCTTTCTATTCAGCAACGCACCAAAGAGATTGGCGTAAGAAAAGTTCTTGGGGCTAGCATTTTTCAGATATCAAGTTTGTTATCTAAAAACTTCGTGGTTTTAGTATTCATTTCTTTACTTTTTGCAATACCTATTGCTTGGTTTTCTGTCACAAAATGGTTAGAAAGCTTTGCTTATAAAACAGAAGTTACTTGGGATGTTTTTCTTTTGGCTTCAATATTTACTATTGTAATTTCATGGTTTTCAGTCAGCTACCAAGCCATAAAAGCCGCTTTGATGAATCCTGTGAAGAGTTTGAATTCGGAGTAAATAAATAAACCACGAAATCAAGAATTTATTTTGATTTCGTGGCAAAAACAAAATAGTATGATACAAAATTATTTTAAAATCGCTTGGAGAAGCCTCCTGAAAAATAAAGTTATGTTTGCAATAAACGTAACCGGCTTGGCTATTGGTATTGCAACCTGCCTAATCATTTCACTTTTTGTAGTTGACGAACTTTCGTATGATTGTTTCAACGAAAAAGCCAATCAGATTGTAAGAATTAATTTTGATGCAAAAATTGGCGATGAAATTATCAAAGAATC
>JANNWE010000101.1:0-1972 GCA_031414675.1 Cytophagaceae bacterium | reverse complement strand
GCCCTTCAATAAAAGTCAAACCTCCAAGAATTGCTGAGGCTAAAGCGGCTTTTGAGTGTGTGGTAAAACAAGTTATAGAAATGGGAGAAAACGGAGGGGCTGCCAATCTAATAATTTGTGAAGTGGTATTAGCACATTTTTCAGAGGATATATTAAATGAAAACGGTAAAATAGATCCTTTAAAAACAGATTGGATAGCACGTTCCGGAGGAGATTGGTACGTAAGAGCCAATGCTGATTCGATGTTTAAAATTCCCAAGCCCAATCAAAATATTGGTATAGGTGTTGAAGCAATTCCTTTAAAATATAAATCTCATTTTACTGGAAACGAACTTGGTCGGCTTGGCAATATTACTTTACTTCCCAGTGAGAAAGAAATAGAAATTTTCAAAAACCAAAATACAGATTTAGAATTTAATATTAATAATGTGAAGAAATACTTAATGCTAAATGACTTGCCAAATGCATGGTTAATGCTTTTAAATATTTGATAATGAACCCTCCATTTGAAACCAACGAGATAACAGCAAAACTTCCCAAACACTTGTTGCAATTTGTCAATAATCAAGATTATACTTCGTATTCTGCAATGGATCAAGCGGTTTGGCGACATATTATGAAAAAGAATGTGAACTACCTACCCACGGTTGCTCACAAGTCTTATTTAGAAGGTTTAAAAAAAACGGGCATTTCTACAGAAGAAATTCCGAGCATGTACGGCATGAATCGCATACTTAAAGAAATAGGATGGGCCGCTGTGGCTGTGGATGGATTTATTCCGACCGCTGCATTTCTTGAGTTTCAAGCATACAAAGTTTTAGTGATTGCTCAAGATATTCGACAAGTTGATCACATTGCTTACACTCCTGCACCCGACATTATCCATGAGTCTGCTGGGCATGCTCCTATAATTGCCAATCCTGAATATTCTGAATATTTAAGAAGATTTGGGGAGATTGGTTGTCGTGCCATTTCTTCTTCCAGTGATTTTGATTTGTATGAAGCCCTAAGACACCTGTCTATAGTGAAAGAATCTTATGCTTCTACAAAAAAGGAAATTTTTGAAGCCCAAGAAAGGGTTGATTTCCTTCAAAGCCAAACCAAAGAATCCTCTGAAATGGCACGCCTAAGAAATCTGCATTGGTGGACAGTGGAATATGGCTTGATTGGAACTTTGGAAAATCCAAAAATATATGGTGCGGGTCTACTTTCTTCTATTGGCGAAAGTGAAAGCTGTTTAAAGCCCAAAGTTGAAAAACTATTTTATGATATTAAAGCAGCCGATTATTCCTTTGATTTAACCCGACCTCAGCCCCAATTATTTGTTACTCCTGATTTTGCTCATTTGAGTTTTGTTCTTGAACAATACGCCAATCAAATGGCAATTAGAAATGGAGGTACAAAAGGAATAGAGCAACTAATACAGTCGAATCAGATTGGAACTATAACTTATAATACAGGAATACAAGTTTCTGGAATTTTTAAAAGTGTAATTAAAGACGAATTTCAAAGGCCAATATATTTTAATACGGTAGGTCCAACTGCCCTTTCGTTTCATGAAAAAGAATTGATAGGCCATGGAACAAATTATCATAGCCATGGCTTTGGGTCTGCAATTGGAAAACTAAAAAACAGCAATACCGCAATAGAAAACATGTCGCCTTATGACCTCGAAGCTTATAAAATTCGAGAAGGACATTTTGCCAAATTAGAATTTGAAGGAGAAGTGCAAATTGAAGGAGAAGTGATAACAGGCGTAAGAAACTTGCAGGGTATTATTATTTTAGTTTCTTTTAAAAATTGTACCGTAAAATACAGAGATTCAGTCTTGTTTAAACCCGAATGGGGCATTTATGATTTAGCCATTGGAAGCTCCATAATTTCAGCATTTGCAGGACCTGCTGATAATGCTTCTTTTGATTTAGTGAGTCAAGTGCCTAAAGAACATACTCCCAAATCGAAAAAAAGCAAA
>JANNWE010000100.1:0-4872 GCA_031414675.1 Cytophagaceae bacterium | reverse complement strand
CTGTTGTAAATTTTGCCCCAGAAAAAGGAAGTGTTGAATTGAGAGAAATATTAAAACCTGAAATTGGCGAAGAAGATGTGTTGTTGGAAGTAGCTAATGTGGGAGTTTGTGGGAGTGATTTGCACCAGTGGACCGCAGATCATAGTTGGCCAGTCAATTATCCCGTAGTGCTTGGTCATGAATTTGGAGGTCATATTGTAGAAATTGGTAAAAGAGTCGAAAAATGGAAAGAAGGCGATAGGGTGGTTAGTGAAACAGCTGCGGTAATCAATCCTTCAAATCCTTTTTCTAGGCAAGGATTATATAATTTAGACCCCTCTCGTAAAGGTTTTGGATATGGAGTAAATGGAGCAATGACACGTTTTGTAAAAGTACCAGCTAGGTGCCTTCATACCGTTCCTAATAATTTGCCTTTCGAACAGGCTTGTTTAACTGAACCATGCTCGGTGGCATATAATGCTGTCGTTGTAAATTCCTCTATTCGACCTGGTGATAGAGTAATAGTAATAGGACCTGGAACTATTGGTATATTATGTGCGGCTATGGCTCGTTTATGTGGAGCAAATGTCGCAATTTTAGGTTTAGAGGCAGATAAAGGACGATTGGAAATTGCGAAACAGTACGGTTGTGAAGTTATAATTGGAGACGCAAGTAATTGGGCATTTGAACAAGATGGACTGGGAGTAGATTGCGTAATTGACGCTGCGGGAGTAAGTGCTACCTTAAAGATTGCTTTAGCTTTGGTAAGGCCTAATGGTCAAATAACGAAAGTGGGCTGGGGGCCACAACCTTTAAATTTTTCATTAGATAGTTTGGTTCAGAAAAATGTAAGACTTCAAGGAAGTTTTAGCCATAATTGGCCCATTTGGGAAAAAGTTCTTAGTCTTTTGTCTTCGGGTAGTTTAGATGTAAAACCTATTATTGGTGGTGTATGGGCTATTTCGGATTGGCATCAAGCATTTCATGAAATGCATACAGGTAAAGTCGTAAAAAGTGTTTTAAAGCCTTTTTAATGATATGCGGTTACAAAATAAAGTAATAGTAATAACAGGTAGTTATACAGGAATAGGCCTTGCTATAGCAAAACGATGTATAGTGGAAGGGGCAAAAGTGGTCTTAAACGGCTTAGATGATAATTTAGGAAAGAAAATAATTGATGAATTAGTGAAAGATAATGCTGCTTATTTGACTATAGATATTACTGAAGCAACTGCTCCTGATTTATTAGTAAAAGAAGCGCTTAATAAATTCGGTAAATTAGATGCAGTGGTAAATAATGCCGCATTTATTGCTTCCTCAAATATTGAAACTTCTTCTGAAGAATTTACTCAAAAAATGTTTAATGTTAATGCATTAGCACCCTTAAGAATTATTCAGGCCTGCCTTCCTTATTTAGAACAAAACAATGGATGTGTTCTAAATATTGGATCAATTAATGCATGGTGTGGTGAACCTGATTTGTTGGCTTATAGCATGTCAAAAGGAGCATTAATGACGCTTAGCAGAAACCTAGGAGATAGCCTTTTTAGAGAAAAAGGAGTTAGAGTTAATCAAATTAATCCAGGCTGGGTATTAACAGAAAAAGAAGTATTAAACAAAGAACAGCAAGGTATGAAGGCAGATTGGTTTAAAGACTTGCCAGATATTTTTGCCCCTGCGAAACGATTATTTACTCCAGAAGAAATAGCATCCGCCTGTATTTTTTTATTGTCGGATGAATGTGGTCCAGTAAGTGCTCAAGTCATTGAATTAGAACAATTTCCATTGATAGGTAGAAACTTGCCAAAAAATTGGACAGGCTCTCATCTATAAAAGAGAAAGATTAATTAATTGAAAATATGCCAAAATTAGCGGTATTCCCAAAAGCTTTTATGCAAGAGTTGTGCAAAGATGGCACAATGATGGTTTCTGAATGGATTGAACTTGCTGCAAAATTAAGAATAGATGGTTTAGAATGGTATGCAGGGTTTTTAGAAATGCAAGATCCAAAAGCTTGGCCAAAGTTTAAACTTCAGGTGGAAAAACATGGAAAAGTAATTCCTATGTTATGTTGTTCTCCTGATTTTACACACCCCGATCCTACATTTAGGCAGAACGAAATACAAAAGCAGAAGCATTGGATAGAAATGACGCATATTTTAGGGGGCTCATTTTGTAGGGTCTTGTCAGGTCAAAAAAGACCTGAACTTTCTATTGAAGAAGGAATAGGCTTCGCCGCTGAATGTATTGAAGCTTGTTTACCTTTGGCCAAAGAAAAAGGCATTACTTTAATTTTAGAAAATCATTATAAAGACGATTTTTGGGAATACCCAGAGTTTGCTCAACAAATGGATGTTTTTTGCCAACTTTTAGATCGAATTAATCATCCTAATTTTGGAGTTAATTACGACCCAAGCAACACTTTTTTGGCTGGAGAAGACCCTTTGGAACTGCTGTACAAAGTTTCGCACAGAGTTGTAACAATGCATGCAAGTGACAGATATCTAATAGAAGGTACTATTGAAGATTTACGAAAAGAAGAAAGCGGAGCTACAGGGTATGCAAAAAGATTACGGCATGGAGAAATAGGGAAAGGATTAAACAACTATGATGCTATTTTTTCAGAATTAAAGAGAGTTGGTTTTGATGGTTGGATTAGTATTGAAGATGGTGTAGATGGGATGGAGCAATTGGAGAGAAGTGTGGCATTTGTTCGAAAAAAGATTTCAGAATATTGGCCAGATTTTTTGGAATGAGGACCTTTTTTATTGATGAGTTGATTTTAAATTAATCAACTTTTATAAAAGATTATAGCAAAATTAATAAATACCAATTTGCAAATTTTAAAAATAATATACACTTTTTGAAAAACAACTAACAGAAATATAATATGAGTACAGGTAGAAATAATAGATTTAAATTTCTTTTAATCATTTTTTTAATGATTTATTCTTCCTTTTCTTATTCTCAGGTAAAATATTCTGATTATTTAGAAAAAGATAAAGAAAGCATATTTTTTGATGATTTTGTATCCAATAATTTTGGATGGAGAGACGATTCAAAGGAAAATTGCAACAAGTATGTAATTACTCCAGGATTTTATGAGCTGAAAGCATTATGTAAAGAAAAAATGATTACCAGCGATTTTAATAATAATAATGAGTTTGTAATTGATACAAAACGTGATTTTGAAATAGAAACTTCGTATATGATTTCAAAGGGTGACCTTGATACGTATTCTAGTATCAGATTTGGCCAGGATGAAAACCTCGAAAAACTTTTTAGTTTTGTGTATAATGGAAATGGTGAATTTAGTATAAAAAAATATGATAATGATTGGATTGATTTAATGCCTTGGACCATTTCAGAGTTGATTAAGAAAAATAATTTTAATAAGATGACAATTCGAAAGATTGGCAATAAATATTTCTTTTTTATTAATGAATCTTTAGTTTTCGAATGCTTGTATGAACCTTTTTTTGGTCAAGTTTTGACTTTTTTAACGACCC
Source organism: Cytophagaceae bacterium (assembly GCA_031414675.1). Taxonomy (GTDB): domain Bacteria; phylum Bacteroidota; class Bacteroidia; order Cytophagales; family Spirosomataceae; genus Leadbetterella. The sequence goes on along the minus strand of JANNWE010000100.1, from coordinate 1,384 downwards.
AAAAATCGACAATGAAAATTGATTTTATTAAAATTTCTTATTTGAAAAGTAAAAGAGTGATTCAAGTTGATAAAACTCCGCCAAAAATAACTATTGAGATGCCCGTGGTAAATAGAGGTGTCAAAATTGAAGAAACCAGCAAACAAATAGTAGTAAAAGGTAAAGTCACTGATAATGTAGGAGTTTATGAAGTGTTAGTGAATGGTTTAGAAGTACATATAGATGCAAATGGTAATTTTGAGCAAACCGTAAAACTTGCATTTGGCGAAAACACAATTGAAGTAAAAGCTACTGATACCAAAAATAATTCTTCAATAGAAACTCTAAAAGTTCAAAGACAAGAAAATGCTTCTGATGACCTTTCTAATAGTCTTATTATAAATGATATAGGTAAGTTCTACGCCCTAATTATTGGGAATAATAAGTATGAAGATCCGTCAATTAAAACACTCGATGAACCTATAAATGATGCCAATAAATTGTATGAAATTCTTACTTCAAAATACACATTTGAAGAGCAAAATATAGTTAAGTTGGAAAATGCAAAATATGTCGAAATTATGGATGCATTTGATGTTTTAAGTACTAAATTAACAAAAAATGACAATCTTTTAGTTTTTTATGCAGGACACGGCGATTGGGTTGAAGAAAAGAATCTTGGGTATTGGCTTCCGGTAGATGCTAAAAAGGGGAAAACGGCATATAATATTGCCAATAGCCGAATTAGTGATTATATGAGCGCAATTAAATCAAAACACACGTTGTTAATAGCTGACGCCTGCTTCAGCGGCGGAATATTTAAAAATAGAAGCATATTAAGTGATGCTCAACCTGCTATTACCAAACTGTACGATTTATCTAGCAAAAAAGCAATGACAAGTGGAAATCTTAAAGAAGTGCCAGATAAAAGCGTATTTATGAAATTTTTAGTAAAACGTCTAACTGAAAACACTGAAAAATATCTTTCAAGCGATGTGCTGTTTGCTAGTTTTAGACAAGCCGTTTTAAATAATAGTCAAACTGAGCCCCAATATGGTGTTATTCAAAATGCTGGGGATGAAGGTGGAGAGTTTATTTTTGTTCAAAAGTAACGTTTGCTAATAAACAAGAGCAAATTTATTTTTAAATTTAAGCCTTTATCATTTTAAAGCTGATAGATATTCCAATAAATCTAAATATTCTTTTTCGGGTAGGGGGAAAGCAGGCATCATGGAGGTCTTCATTTCTGTAACAGATTTTACTTGGTCTTTTTTATAGGTAATTATAGAAGATTGCCCAGGAATTTTTAACATATAAGCATCATTAGTTTTACTTGTAATAATTGCTTGTAGGCTAGAACCGTCTTTCAGTAAAATTGTATGGCCTTCGTAGCCAAAACTTATGC
>JANNWE010000099.1:0-2677 GCA_031414675.1 Cytophagaceae bacterium | reverse complement strand
GAAGAATTAGAGCTTTTGTACGAAGAGGAAGATGTAAATAATGCCTTAGCGTTATTTCAAGTAATAAAACTCAATAGTCCGTTTTATTTAGAAGAGGGTTTAAAAGTAGAATATTTTAATGCAGGACATATTTTAGGAAGTGCAGGGATTTTATTGACTTTTGAGAATGAAAATAATAAAACGCTGTATTTTACAGGAGACATTGGAAGGCCAAATGACAAGATTTTAATAAGCCCCTCAGATTTTCCACAGGTAGATTATTTGATTTGTGAATCTACCTATGGAGACAGATTGCATGAACCAGAATTGGATATGAAAACTAGTTTGCTTCGAATAGTCTACAAAACATGTGTAGTGAAAAGAGGGAAGTTAATAATTCCAGCTTTTGCCGTGGACAGAACCCAGGAACTAATTTTTGCTTTAGACCAATTAGAAAATGAAGGAATGCTCCCTAGGATTCCTGTTTATGTAGATAGTCCATTAGCAGTTAATGCTACCATGATTATGAAAAAACACAGGGAAGATTTTAACCCAGACATTTTGCAATATATTGAAAGAGAGGGTGATGCATTTGGGTTTGATAATCTCCATTATATTACTGAAGTAAATGATTCAAAAGCCTTGAATGAATCTAAAGTGCCATGCATTATTATTTCTGCATCCGGAATGGCGGAGGCTGGGCGCATCAAACATCATATTGCTAACAATATTCAAAATAGTAAAAATACAATTTTAATAGTAGGTTATTGCTCTCCGAATTCTTTAGGCCATGCCATAAAATCCGGACAAAAGACCGTTAGAATTTTTGGAGAAGAAAAAGCCGTTATTGCAGATGTTGAAGTAATGGATTCATTTTCAGCTCATGCAGATTACTCAGAAATGATAGCTTTATTGAAATGTCAAGACGCGTCAAAAGTTAAGAAATTGTTTCTGGTACATGGTGAATTCGAAACACAATTGGCTTTTAAAGAGAAGTTAAAAAAAGAAGGTTTTAAAAATATTTTAATTCCTGCACAAGGAGAAATTTTTGAATTTTAAATCATAGAATTATGAAGTTTAAGTTTTTAATTATTAGTGTTTTAGGGTTGTTTATTTTTTCATTTCAAATTTTAAAACCCGTAAAATGGACATTTTCCCCTTCAAAGAAAGGTGCAAAAGTAGGGGAAACAATTGAGTTGGTTTTTAAAGGAAAAATAGATCCAGGTTGGTATTTGTATAGCTCAGACTTAAAAGTAGATGGCCCAATGCCAACAGAAATAGAGTTTGACCAAAACGGAAGTTTTCAGCTTGTAGGTAAACTTATGCCAATTAATGCCAAAGAAAAATACGATGAAATTTGGGAAGGCAAGGTCAATTATTTCGTTAAGGAAGCTAAATTTATTCAGAAAGTTAAAATTTTAAAACCTAGTACTGAGATTTCAGGTAAAATTAAGTGCCAAACGTGCACTGAAAAAGACGGAAAATGTGTTCCTAATAAAGACAAATTTAGTATTTCGATTTAATAAGGGATTCTTTGCTTTTTTGATTAGGATTTTAGTTTTTTATATATACCATCAACTTTAAATGTCAGATGTCAAATTTGTGATAATCATGATGTCAATATTACTTGGCATCTTGGTTTGGTATGTACTCAAAATGATAGGTATTTCTGATAAATATTATGGTGAGAAATCTTTTGTAAAAATACCTACAGTTTTTGAAGTCACTATTTTAAATTCCATAGGATTTTTTACAATCCTTTTAATAATTTTAGCTTTGTTGGGTCTTTGGACTATTATATATGGGTTTCTAAATCCCCTAAAAGATATATATTCGGTAGTTATTATGGTATTGGTTGGTTTATTAGTAATAGCTATTCCCATTATTGAGTTTTATAGATTTTATGTTTGCTTTCAACTTAACGGAACTTCCAAAAAGTATTTTTTTGAACCAGAAGAAAGAATGCTTACTATAATTTCTCATGATGAATTTAGTTTTAAAAAAGTTGAAATTGATGAGGTTGTAGATTATTGCTTTAACTTCAAGGAGTCAGCGAGAAATGGCTTTTTCTTCAGAGTCTTTATGTTAAAAAACGGGGAAAAAGTAGTATTTACAGAGATTCTTCCTTTCTTTTCCTATTTGGCAGAATTTTATGGAAATATTGAATCAAAGAGAATTTTTGTGCATTATTCCAAATTATTTGAATACATCGCCTGGTTTAAGACCTTACATTAATCTTTTGTTAAATGTTGTAATTGTTTTTCCCTCCCTTCAAATAAATCTAATCGCAAGTTTACACAAGCCGGAATCTCATCCTCATAATGCGTCACAAAAACTAAGGTCTTGTTTTGATGCACCGCAATTTCATTTAGGATTGTCCTAAAAAATACCATTTGATTGTAGTCTAAGCCTTGGCAAGGCTCGTCCAAAATCAGTAAAGGCGGATTTTTTACCAAAGCCCTTGCTAAAAAAATGAGACGTTGCTGCCCAAATGATAATTGATTTAGGTTTCTATCTTTGAAATCAATAAGATTTACCAATTTCAAATACAAATGTGTTAAAGCTAATTGATGATCTGTTAATTTTTGAAATAAGCCGGCGGAATCAAAAAAACCAGATGCGACGACCTTCCAAACCTCAATGTTCTTAGTGAAATACTGATGCAACTCCGGCGAGACGAACCCCATTTTCTTCTTTA
>JANNWE010000098.1:0-4909 GCA_031414675.1 Cytophagaceae bacterium | reverse complement strand
TTCATTGGATTTATTTCACAGGAAATCGAAGTTGGTAACAAGTCAAAAATTGATGTCATGATTGTGCAAGACGACAAAGCCCTGGCTGAAGTAATTGTAGTAGGTTATGGTACGCAACAAAAAGTCAATTTAACAGGGGCTGTGGGAGTCGCTACAGCAGAAAGAATTCAAAGCCGTCCCATTGCGAATACTGGAGAGGCTTTACAGGGCGTGATTCCCAACCTTAATGTGAACGTTAGAAATGGTGATCCTTCCGTATCTCCAACTTTCAACATTCGTGGTTTTCAATCTATTAATGGAGGAGCTCCACTTATTTTAGTTGACAACGTACCCATGGATATCAACCGAATCAATCCAAATGATATAAAAAGTGTCTCGGTGCTGAAAGATGCCGCTGCCGCCGCCGTTTATGGGGCTAGGGCTGCATTTGGTGTTATTCTAATTGAAACCAAGTCAGGCTCTTCAGGAAAAGTTCAAGTAAATGTTAGCTCTCAAATCTCATTAGCTAAGCCTATTTTCAATATGGATGTGGTTACTGATCCTTATGAATTTGTAACCGCTCGAAATAAAGCCAATATTCGTACTAATGGCGTACCTGGTTTTGATGCAGATTATGTAGAAAAGACAAAAAGATGGTCAGAGAATCCTACTAATGAAAATGCATGGGGAGTTTTTAATGGCAATTTGCGTTTTTATGGCTACAACAACTATCAAGACCAAATTATGACTGATTTTGCTCCTACTCATCAACATGATGTTTCGGTGTCTGGCGGTTCTGAAAAAAGTAGCTACTATCTCTCTCTGGGCCATTTGAGTAAGGATGGTTATATTAAACCAGCAAATAATGAAAAATTTAAGCGTTACAATTTAATGATGAAAGCCGATTTTAAAATAAACAAGTGGCTTACACTAAACGAAAAAGTAATATTTAATCAGCAAAATAGCGATAAACCCCACTTTTATAATTGGGACGTAAATATCAATTCTCTTGCACGAGTATCTCCTCTTCAGCCCATTCAGTTTCCTGATTTACCGTTTTATCAAGCACAAGGAGATAAAGAACAATATGCTCCACTGGTTGGAAAGTATTTTGACGGAACCAATTGGTTTCCTTACCTCTTAGATGGCGGTCGGGAATCTTTTACAAATAATGACTTGTGGTTGACCCAAGGTTTGACTTTGACCCCAGTAAATGGCTTAAAGATTATTGGGTCTTATTCCCACAATGCTTTTAATAGAGAATATAAAGATGTACAAAGTAAAATAGATGTGGTTTCAACCGACTTAAGAAATCCAAGGCCTATAAGTAATGGATTCAGTGGTGATGATTGGGTAAGAAATGAAACTAGAACAAATCGTTACAATGTGTTAAATATTTATGGAGATTATTCTTTCCCATTTTTACCTAAGCAACACGGCTTAACTCTTTTAGCGGGTTTTAATCAGGAAGCAGCAAATTTTAGATATGTTGGAGCACGTGCCAGAGGATTAATCACTCCTTTGATTCCAAACATCGGGGCAACAATTGGAAATCAAGAGACTTTTGGTGCAGAAGAGCATTTTTCATTGAGAGGTGCATTTTATCGTTTAGGCTATAATTTTGATGAAAGATATTTGCTAGAATTCAATGGTAGATACGACGGTTCCTCCCGTTTTCCAAAAGATTCTAGATTTGGTTTTTTCCCTTCAGTTTCTGCAGGTTGGAGAATAAGTGAAGAGTCTTTCATGAAAGACGTTTCTTGGTTAAGCAATCTAAAACTTAGAGCATCTTACGGAACTTTAGGAAATCAAACACTTAGAGACGGAGGAAGAGAACTATACTACCCTTATCTAGCTACATATGGAGCAGGTCGTGCTGCCTATCAATTTGGATCTGGAATGGTTCCTTTCGTTGCAGCTCCAGGTTTAGTAAGTCCTAGTCTTACTTGGGAAACTGTTGTTTCACAAAACATAGGATTAGACGTTTCACTTTGGAATAATAAATTGGACGCATCATTTGACGTGTACACGCGAGATACCAAAAATATGCTTATGAATGTACTATACCCTGATTTATTGGGTACTAACGCTCCAAAAGAAAATGCTGCCGATTTACGTACCAAAGGATGGGAGGCGAGTATAACATGGAAAGACAATAAAGGCAAAAACTTTAGTTATGATGTAACACTTGCTTTAGCTGATGCCACTGCAACTATCACTAAGTTTAACAACCCTACAGGTGCAATCAATAATACTTTTAGAGTAGGTCAAAAACTAGGCGAAATATGGGGATTTGAAACTGTTGGAATTTTCCAAACTGCCGATGAAGTAAGTTCTTCTCCACTTCAGACAAGAATAGGAAACAATTGGAGGGCCGGAGATATTCAATATGCCGACTTAAATGGAGATAAAACAATAAGTTTTGGTGCAAATACTGTAGGCGATCCAGGTGATCGTAAAATTATTGGCAATTCTACTCCTCGATATTCTTTTGGAATAAATAGTAGCGTGAGATGGAAAAATTTTCATGCGAATATCTTTTTGCAAGGAATTGGCAGTCAAGACTTTTGGCCTTCTGATGGAAACTGGACATGGTTTTTCCCTTATAATGCAGGTCATGTGGAACGTTATTATATTACTGATACTTGGACAGAAGATAACCGTAATGCCTATTTCCCAGCAGCTCACGTTTCCACTAGTGATAAAAAAAACCTACAAGTACAGTCTCGATATTTACAAAATGCTGGCTATATGCGTTTGAAAAACTTGCGATTTGGGTATGATTTGCCTATTGCAATTTCTAAAAAAATTGCTATGAACAATGTTCAGGTTTTTGTGGTTGGAGCAAATCTTTGGGAGTTCACTAAGCTTAGAAAGCCTCTTGATCCTGAAGCTATTCAAAGTGGAGCTATCGAATATCCTATGCAACGTTTATTTACTTTTGGCATAAACCTATCTTTATAATCTTTAAAATGTAATTTTCAATGAAAAATATCCTGATTGTATTCATACTACTACTTTTCGTTACTTCAAGTTGTAACGATGATTTTTTGGAGCGATATCCACTTGATTCCATTACTAAAGAAACTTTTTGGAACACAGAAAACGACTTGGCAGTTTACAATAATAGTTTCTATAATTTAGCTAGAAACGACAATAATGTGCCAATTATGATGGGTCATGATGAAGGATTTAATAGCCATTTTCTTGGTATTTGGTATTTAGACGAATTAAGCGACAATGCCACTGCGGTTCATCCTCGCCATAATTTTTATGCTCAAATGAGAGCTGGCAAACATATAGCCGTCGTCAATCCCGACAATTATGGCTATCGGGGTTGGGATTTTGTACGGGCCTTAAATATTGGTTTAGAAAACTATGGTAAAGCAAAAGTAACCGAAGCTATACGAAACAGATATATTGGTGAAGCTCGCCTTTTTAGGGGATGGTTTTATGCCGATAAAGTAAGTAAGTACGGCGATGTACCTTATGTTGAAAAAGAACTTAATACGGAATCCCCAGAATTATTTGGTGCCAGAATGCCTCGCATTCAAGCTATGGATAAAATCTACGATGACTTAGCATTTGCAGCTAAAAACTTGCCTGATAGCTGGGGTGATGGAGGTGCTCCTGGTAGAATAAATCGTTGGTGTGCTTTATTAGTGCAAGCTAGAGTGTGTTTATTTGAAGGAACTTGGAGAAAATATCATGGTATAGCTGGTGGAGATAAATTCCTACAAACCGCTGCAAGTGCATCTAAAGAAATAATAGACAAAGGCCCTTATCGTATTTTTAATACTGGAAACCCAACTACAGACTATAATTCCTATATGCGTGCATTAAGTGTTGCTGGAAATCCTGAGGTAATGTACTGGAGAAAGTACACACTTGGGGTAATTACCAACCATGTTCAGAGTTATTTTGAATACCATGGTGGAGCCACAAGGGATTTTGTAGAGGACTATTTATGTACCGACGGCCTACCTATTACACTTTCTCCACTTTATAAAGGAGATGATAAGATAGAAGATTCATTTGAAAATAGAGATCCTAGGATGCGTCAGACTATTCTTCATCCAAGTGAAGCTGCATTGTATAAATTCCATTTAAATGATGGTCGTCCTTATCCAAGACTAAACGGAATGGCAGGCGGAAGAATATCAAATACAGGCTATCATGTAATTAAAAATTATAATGCAGACGATATGATTGGCAAAGCCTTTAATACCGCTGAGTCTCCAGCTATTACCCTAAGATTTGCTGAAGTACTATTAATCTACGCGGAAGTGCAAGCTGAATTGGGTAAAATTACGCAAAGCGACCTAGACCTAACTATAAATAAACTAAGAGACAGAGTAAAAATGCCTCATTTAAAATTAGATAAAGTTCCTGTAGATTCACGATACACAGCGGACGGAATTTCTCCAATTTTAGCCGAAATTAGAAGAGAGCGAAGAATTGAGTTGTTTAACGAAGGTTTTCGTTACGATGACTTAAGAAGATGGAAGCAAGGAGCTAAACTTAGGAAAAAATCACTAGGTCTTGCCATGGATGCCTCGCAAAAAACAAGGTACACTGGTTCTGTAGTTAGACTTTACAAAGATCCTATTAATGGAAAAGAATATTTGGACCCTTATGCGGGATCAGACTTTGCAATTCCAGAGTTTAATGAGGCCAAACATTATTTGTGGCCTATTCCTATAAACAATTTGGCTCAAAATCCAGCTTTGAAACAAAATCCAGGTTGGCAATAAAAAGGTACTTTTAACATATTTTTTTCTTATAATGCCACGCTTTCTTAATGCGTGGCATTGTTTTTAAAAGCAAATTTTCATGAACCGTAAGCAATTTTTTAAAAACATTTCGGTAGGCTTTATGGGTGCTAGTTTAGTGCAAAACGAAATGTTTGCTCAAAATACCACCCAAAAAT
>JANNWE010000097.1:0-1806 GCA_031414675.1 Cytophagaceae bacterium | reverse complement strand
GAGACATGTGGATAAATAAATTGCCAGGACAGAAATAAAAATACTTAAATGCCTGAAAATCAATTTCAGGCATTTTTTTTATAACTCATTACCGTATTCAATTAAGTTAGAATATTAAAAATTTTAAAAAAAATACTTGTTTTGACAACTAATTTGATATTTATTAATAAATTGCAGTCCTTTCATAAACAATAGTATGGCAACAGAAACAATAAACATAAATATTTCTAAAGCAAAAGCAAGTAGAATCAATCAATTTGACCAGAATAACATAGCATTTGGTACAGTTTTCACCGATCATATGCTAATTGCAGATTGTATAAACGGCGAATGGCAAACACCAGAAATTTTACCTTATGGTGAAATTTCTTATAATCCCGCTTTAGCATCCCTACACTATGGACAATCTATATTTGAAGGCATGAAAGCTTTTAAAAATGAAGAAAATGAGGTGCTCATGTTTAGGCCCTTAGAGAATTTTAAACGATTTAATATCTCAGCTGAGCGTATGTGCATGGCACAAGTACCCGAAGAGATTTTTATAGGTGGATTAGAGGAGCTGCTTAGATTAGATTCAGAATGGGTACCCAAAGGAGAAGACAATTCTTTATACCTAAGACCTTTCATGTTCGCGACAGATGTATATTTAGGGGTAAGACCATCTCAAAATTATAGATTTATGATAATTATGAGTCCAGCAGGTAAATATTACAGCACCCCTCCAAAAGTAAAAGTAGAAACAGAATATATTAGAGCCGCTCCGGGTGGAGTAGGATATGCAAAATGTGCCGGCAATTATGCTTCATCTTTGTATCCTTCTAAACTTGCACAAGATCAAGGTTACACACAATTACTATGGACTGATGCGCTAGAACATAAGTATTTTGAGGAATCTGGTACAATGAACGTAATGTTTGTGAAAAACAATGTTTTATTAACCCCTAATACAAGCTCTACGATTCTAAAAGGAATAACCCGTGATACGCTGCTTCAATTAGCCAAATCTATGGGAATTGAAACGGAAGAAAGAAAAGTCTCTGTACAAGAAATCATTGAAGGAATAAAAGATGGAAGTGTAACGGAAGTTTTTGGTGTGGGTACTGCTGTGGTTGTTTCACCGTTTGCAGCTATTGGTTTTGAAGGCTTTGATTATGCGCTTCCAACAATCACAGAACATTCGTACTCGATTAAATTAAAAAATGCTTTAAATGACCTAAGAACTGGAAAAGTAACTGACACTTTTGGCTGGGTTTGGAAAGTTTAAAAATAAAATAAACAACAAAAAGTTTGATTTTAAATAAAAAATCAAACTTTTTTCACACAAACTAAAACACTAATAAACAAACAGTTATACTACTACTTATATTACTTAATTACATTTTTATAAGATTCAATTTTTTGTGGCACTAATTTTGACTAATTAAAAATAACTAGGTAAATATAAATATGAAAAATCAATTAACATTTGCTTTAATAGCAACACTTTTTATCACTTTTTCGGGATTCAAAAGCCCAAAAACAGACACAAACCCTAAGGGCGGTGTGGTGTTTTATTCTGGTTCTTATGATAATCTATTAAGAGAGGCTCGAAAACAAAAGAAGCCGATTGTCTTAGAATTTTGGGCCGCTTGGTGTGGACCTTGCCAAAAATTAGACAAGGAAACATTCAAAAATAAAAATCTTGGTGAATACATCAAGGATAATTATTTAATCTATAAAGTCGATATTGACACCTTCGACGGAATGGAGATAGTAGACAGATTTGCCGTGGATGTTTTTCCTACTATGTTAGTATTAGATAACAAA
>JANNWE010000096.1:0-6682 GCA_031414675.1 Cytophagaceae bacterium | reverse complement strand
TTAATAAATCAGGTTGCATTAATTCCTATGGGCAACGGTAATTTTATACTGCCTTTAAATATGGAAATGAGAAAAGGAGTAAATAAAAAAATAGGAGAAAAAGTAACAATTAGAATAGAAAAGGATAATTCAGAATTAGTTATTGACGCTACTCTACTAGATTCCTTAGAATTAGAACCTAATGCCCTTTCTTTTTTCAATAGCTTATCTAAAGGGCACCAAAGATATTTTAGCAATTGGATCAGCGAAGCTAAAACTATTGAGACCAAATCTAAAAGATTATACATGTGTGTGAATGGTTTGAGTAAAAAAATGGATTTTGGCGAAATGATACGATTTTATAAAAAAACCAAAGAGAAAGAATCATAATTGGGCAGCTTAAAAGACATTTACATTGTTAATTTCATATGCTTTTTAAAATTCAGGAAAGACAATTTGCAAATTTCATTTTACTTTTTTCAATTTTATTGTTATTTGATTTCATTTAGGCGACTCCAAATCAATTCCGATTCAAATCCCTTACCAATTAGATAGTTGGCAATTTTTTGCTTTTTAATTAAACTATTTGACTCAATCATACCACTTGATTTTTTCTTTATTAACACATCAACTGTTTTTTTGTAGTCTTCATCCGAAATTTCAAGTAAGCCTGATTGAATGCAGTATGGGCTTAACTTTCGTGACTTCAACTCGAAAATTATTTTTTTTCTTCCCCAATTTTTAATTCTGAATTTGCCACCAGCAAAAATTTTCGCAAATCTTTCTTCATTAATAAAATTTTCTAAAATTAACCAAGCAATAATTTCTTCAGCTTCATCAGAAAACACTTTCCACTCTGAAAGCTTTCTTCTCGCTTCATCTTGGGTTCGTTCTTGATACGAGCAAAAACTACAAATTTTTTTTAATATTACTTTATCCAAGATTGGGTCTTTAAAAGGAAAACAATGATAACAATACCTAATTATTGAAAATTTAAACAGAATTTCAATTTAACAAACAAAATGTATACAAATAGAAAATACTGAAAACATTAATCAATATACCCTGACAAAAGATTAATATATCCATAAATTCCTTGTTCTATTTCAGAAATTAAAATAAATTCATTCGCCACATGAGACCTCGTCGAATCACCGGGTCCGATTTTTATAGAGAGACATGACATCAAGGCCTGGTCAGATAGTGTAGGAGAGCCATATGTATTCATACCTAATAACAGTCCTTTTCTAACAATAGGATGATGAATAGAAATACAAGAAGGCTTTAATCTTATTGACCTAGGCACAACTTCTGATTTTACATTTTTCTTTATTATTTCTAGTGTTTCTTCCAAGCTATATGCTTCAGTTGCTCTTACATCTACTACAAACACACATTCATCTGGAACAACATTGTGTTGATTTCCTCCATATATCATAGTAACTGACATTTTTATTGGACCCAATGTATCTGAAATTTTGGGGAATTTGAAAGTATGAAACCAGTTAATATCTTTTATTGCTTCATAAATAGCATTCAAACCTTCTTCACGAGCCGCATGACCTGAAACCCCTTTAGCTTTACAATCTAATACCATCAGCCCTTTTTCGGCAATTGCCATTTGCATTTGGGTAGGTTCTCCAACTATTGCTAATTCAATTTTCGGAAGTTCAGAAATTAGCAATTCAATTCCGTTTTTCCCAGATATTTCTTCTTCGGCACTTGCCGCAAAAATTAGGTTAAACTTAAGGTTTTGATTCTCATAAAAATACAAAAAAGTAGCTAATAGTGCCACTAAAGCTCCCCCAGCATCGTTGCTACCTAAACCGTAAAGCTTTCCATCTGAGATCTCAGCTTCAAAAGGATTTTTAGAGTAAGTTACATTAGGCTTTACGGTATCGTGATGAGAATTCAATAAGATGGTAGGTTTTAAAGGATCAAAAAATTTATTTTTTACCCAAATGTTGTTTTGAATTCTTTGAAATGGAATTTTATTTTTATTAAAAAAATCAACAAAAAGCGCTGCAGTTGAACTTTCCTCTTTGCTAAATGAAGGAGTTTCAATTAATTTTTGGAGAAATTGAATGGATAATTGACTTAATAACGGTATTTCTTCAGGACTCATTCTTGCCTATTTTTTTACAAAGTTATATTTTCAATATATTCCAACCTATTATTTTTTATAAGAATGCAGTATAAGAACAAATGAATAAAAATCTTAAAATTATAGCAAATTATGGTTTAGTTTTGACAAAAGCTGGATATGCTAATTAGACAAAAAACTTTTAAAAAATAATACCCAAACAGAATTATAATTTAAATAGTGTAACCTAAAACGTTTAAACCTAAAAATTCAATACTGTTGATATTGCAAAAAGCTTATTGTAAATTCTTTTTCACCAATTTACAAAACTAAATACACCCCAACGAAATGACAAACTGCAGCAAAAAGTACAAATAAATGCCATATAAAATGATTATAAGGGATTTTCTGATTTTGGTAAAATATGACTCCTAATAAATAGCTTAAGCCACCCGCTAACACAAAATAGAAAGAAATATCGGGTATTCTTTTCCAAAAGCCATAATCAAAAAAGAAAATCATACACCCAATAAAAATGTAAATTAGGCTAGAAAGCAATCGAAATCGACCCGTGTAAAACACTTTTTTTAAGATTCCCAATGCAATTAATGACCATTGAATTACGAAAAACAAATGAGCCGTTTGGGAATTCGTAAAAAGTATTACAAATGGAATATAACTTCCCCCTATTAAGAAGAAAATACTGATGTGGTCAAAAACTCGTAATGCACGCTTTGCTAATGGATTAGAAAATGCATGATAAAGAGTAGAAAAGGTAAACACCATCAATAATCCAAAACAATACAAAGCCACACCAAATCCTAAACCTTTTATCCCAGTATTTTGAGCCTTAGTAATTAACAAAGGGCCAAAAGAAAGTGTTAAAATTATTCCCAATCCATGTGAGAAGGCATTGGCGATTTCTGATTTAATCAGTCGTTCATTTTCCAAATTTACAATTTTATAATAGTTCCGACGGTTCCTTTTTCTACTCCTTCTTTAAAATCCTCAGCATGACAAATAATGACTTGTTTTACCCCATTTTGTAATGCCATAAAAGCATTGTCTAACTTCGGAATCATCCCTTCGTTTATAATTCCTTGCTCCTTATATTCATTATAGTTTTGCTTATTTAAGCTTGAAATAACAGAATTCTCATTTCCGGAGTCAAATAATACCCCTTTTTTTTCAAAACAATAAACTAAATTCACTTCATAAATGGTTGATAAACTTACAGCAAGCGCTGAGGCTATTGTATCAGCGTTTGTATTTAAAATATCTCCATTCAAATCAAATGTTAGAGGAGCAAAAATTGGGGTAACCTGTTGGTCTAAAAGGGATTTAATAAAATTATAATTTACTGATTTAATATCTCCAACAAATCCATAGTCAATAAGTCCCACAGGTCGTTTTTCAGCTAAAATAGATTTCCCATCAGCACCTGTAAGCCCAATGGCATTATTATTTTTTGATTGAAGTTTCGCTACAATTTGCTTATTTACTAAGCCACCGTATACCATGGTAACTACGTCAATCGTAGCAGCATCTGTCACCCTTCTACCTTCAACCATCTGGGTTTCAATTCCCAGTTTTTCGGCGACCTTTGTGGCTATTTTGCCTCCACCATGCACCAAAATCTTTAATCCGATTAAATTTGAAAAGTCGTCTAAAAAAGAAGAAAGCTTTTTAGGATTATCAATTACGTTGCCACCAATTTTTATAACATTTAATTGCATTCTTTTCAAATTTTCAAGAAAATTCAATTTTAATTTTCTTTCTATTTTTTCACTCCTAATTCCCCCTACAAAGCTAGAGGATATTTAATGGGACAAAATTGGCAAAAAGAATTGATATTATTAAGCTTAATTTTCATTGAAACCTTCGGAAATTGCTTTTCGAAGAGCTTGATGTGGTCTAAGTCCATTAGTTCTGTAACTCCTAATAGTTTTATCATTCCCTTCAAGCTTATTTGCTTGTTGATTTTCAATATTCTTGGTTCTATAAGCTTCAAATTCTTCGTTACTCATTTGATTTCTATTGTTAAAGCCACTTTCGTATCCTTCACTATAGGAACTTACTCTGGTAGACTCTATGGCTAACTTTATCTTCTCGTTTATGGCTAATAATTCAATTTCAAGCCTAGCAATTTTATCTGTAAGTCCCACAACATCAGAAAATAAACTCAATTTATTTTCTTCAAATTCTAACGCAGATTTTGCAACAAACCAAGGTTTTTTAGCTTGATTTAATGCCTTGGTCTGCTTTTTTATCACTCGTTTATCAAAGAAGTTAGAAGGATTTTGTTGAAACCATCGTTTCCAATATACATGCAAAATAGGAAATGAAATACCCAGGCATATAGCTCCGGCAATTGCAAAAAGAACACCACTTAACACAAAGGAAAGCAATGCCCAGGGGCTATTTACCAACTTTTGGTTTAATAGGTCATATTCTTTTAATTTTTGTTCAATTTTCATAGTCAATGCAGGATTTTCGAAGGTTTGTCCTGTTTGAACCAAAGGTGTGGATTCTAATTGAAGAGATTTTATCTGTCTATTTATGCCTTCTTTCAGTTTATCTGTTTTATAGGCCTCATATCTAAACCAACCTAAAATAGATAGCGTACCAATTGAAATTACAACCAGTGCTATCTGAAAATAGCCATAGATTTTTTTAGTTTTTGGACCATACTCTTTTAAATATGGCTGCTCTACCAATCTTTCATAAGCAGGTTTTAACAAAATTGAAACGCCAGCCAAACCACAAGCAAAAGCCCAAGCTTCGTATGTATTTCTAATATTTAAAGCATAAGCTACTATTTCATGAGAGATAATTAAATCGCCTAAAATAAATGTAACTCCAGCAGCTAAATAAAGTATTCCAGCTAAAAAAGGATAAAATGTACTATTTTCTTTCTTTTCATTTAGAATTTTATCAATTTTTTGTTTTTTCGATTCAATTGTGTCCTCGATTTGGGCTATCAAGTGACTTTGCTCATCAAATTGAGATTTTAGAACTTGTTGTTGCTTAAAAACCTCTAATTTATTTGCTTTGGTAAGCTGCAACTCATTTTTGGTTTCCACCAAATCTGTAGTTATTTGCTCTTTGTTTGAAAGCAACCATTCCAAATTTACTTGACTTGAAAGAAAGCTTTCATAATTTCCTCTTTCTATATTGTCTAGTCCGTTATCAAACCCTTTGTCGAAATCTTCTGTGCTGTTTTCTATTTTCATTATCCCAAAATATTTTTAATTTGATTTCCGCTCAATTTATTCTTGTAAGATTTTGCAAGATTGTATTCGCTATAGAAAACATTAATTAAAGCATCCTTTTCACTATTTATCTTATCAATTTCAGCTTCGGTATGATTTAACTCTGGCAAAATCCTCCATTTTTCTATTCTAAGATCTTCAATTTTCCTTTCAAAATCTGCTTTTTCTTCTCTCCAAATGGTATTTACTAATTTTTTATTCGCTTTAATTTCTAAATTCTTAGCTAAAATTCTTACTTCTGATTTAAGTTTGGAAATGCTACTCAAAAGTATTTTTCCAGAAACCAAAAACATAAAAAAGACAAACAAAAGCAAGGCAATAGATTTAAATATAGGCTGATTTTCAACAACTTGTACGAAAACAAATAAGGATGCAGAAAAGGGTACTCCAAATTCTTCTAGAACGGTTTTCCAAGTCACTTTTGAACCTTCACTGTGCAAAACAGATAGTGGATTAAACAAGCTAAACATACCTGTTAAAAAAACACCATAGGAAATCCATTGGTGGTTTTGAGGAAAACCTTGTGCTAAACTAAAATCAATTAAAAAATAATTTCCAAAACACATTCCAATGGAGATAGCCAACCCTACCCCAACTCTTATCAAATTCTCTTCTAATAGTTCTTTTTCAACTATTGAAGCAGAATTGAGTTGTAAAGCAGCCAAATCTTCATGATTTTTTTCAATAAACAGATTTATTTCTCCAATTTTTTCTGATAATTCTTCTTTTTTCTTTTGATAAAAAGATAATTTTTGCTCAAATATGGAGGCAATAATCTTTACTTTTTCTTCGGGTTTAGCTTCTGACAACCCAAAAATTACCCCCTCGTCTCGTAAGGCATCTTCGTTGCTCAACCAATGGGGAAAAGGAATATACTCACTTTGTTCAAACTCAGATTTCAGCTCTGGAATCTGATTATTAACTATTGGGGGAGACAAATTTAGATCCATTTCTGAATCATCTTGTTTCTTATTGGGCAAAAGGCTTTTAAGCCAATTAAAAACATCCATTTTAAGGAAATTTTAAGTTTTTTTTAACTAACCACAAAATGAAGAAAAAATTATATAGAAATCAAAGAATTTGTGATGAACGGATAGAAAAATGTTTTGAAATTGGCTGAATAAAAGTTTTTAGATTCAATAAATTATACTTTTAAAATCGTACGTATTTTTGTAAAAATTTTAAAGATGAAACTTTTTTCAAGAATAGTAGGTATTGGAAAACCATTCGTGGTATTGCACGGAGTTTTTGGATCTTCAGACAACCTATTTACCGTTTGCAAAAAAATAGCAGAGGCTGGTTTTGAAGTACATATGTTGGATGCCAGAAATCACGGGCAATCTCCGCG
>JANNWE010000095.1:0-17439 GCA_031414675.1 Cytophagaceae bacterium | reverse complement strand
CATTCTCTTCAGACAAATTATATTTGCAAGTACGAATAGTAAACAAACTAGTAAACATATCTAATAAGGCATACATTGCTTTTGCATTTACATATGGGCCATACATTTTCCCCTTTTCTCTATCTTCTATTCTTCTTGTGGTGATTATTCTAGGAAATCTTTCATTGGTAATACATACATAAGGATATGTTTTGTCGTCTCTTAATAAAATATTGTATTTGGGTTGATGCTCCTTAATTAAGGTATTTTCTAATAAAAGAGCGTCGTATTCAGTTGGAACAACAGTATATTCTAAGCGATAAATATTTATGATTAGTTTTCTTGTTTTTTTATCCGTCTTATCAAAGTTATAAAAATAACTACTGATCCTATTTTTAAGATTCTTTGCCTTTCCTACATAGATAATTTCGGAGCTTTCGTCATAATATTTATAAATGCCAGGCTCATTTGGCAATAAGGGAAGTAAAGATTTATAATCGAATTTTATTTCTGACATGAAGTCCTGAGAAAACGAAAAAATAAGTAAATAAACTAAAAAATAGATTACTATCCATTTTATAAAATCTTGAAAATGATTTAATACAAAATAAAGGGATTTTCTATTTTAATAAACCAATTATCCAAACTGAAATGCCCGCAATACCTAAACCAAGAGATTCTCTTCCTAGTTCTATATTTATGGTTTTCATTCCCATAGCATTTAGTTTAACCCCCTCCCATTCTACTGGAAATTGATTGGCAGCCCAAAGCAAATAAATTAGACCAAAGCTAAAATACAATATTCTATCTCTCTTTCCTTTTTACCAAATCAATAAAATAGGTATTAAATAGGTAGGTATCCAAACAATTGGATCAGGGTCGTTGTATTGAACGGCTGCAAAAAATAAAAATAACAAAGTAAAAAAATACTTTATTATTTTAGTAAAATTAGTTGACATAATAGTAAATATTAGTTTTAGGTATTTATTCAAAATTAAAACTATTTAAAGTTTAATCAAATCTTTTAGTAGAAAATTTCGGTAGGTTAAATAAAATATTGAATTTAAATACAATATTTTTCAGTCCTAACTATGATTTAAGATTAGGTTGTTGTAATAGTAAATATTTGAATTAAAAAAGACCATAATTTTTCATTCTGGAAATAGTAAATGCAATTTTTTTTAGGTATTTAGATAATAGTTGAAAGTTAATGAAAAAGTAGAAACGAAAAAACTTGCGAAGATATCTAAACTTGTCCTTGTCAATTAAATATTTTTCCCTACTTTTGTGGCGGCAAATTACCAGCTCCTACTTAATCCCCCAGGACCGGAAGGTAGCAAGGGTAGGTGGTTGTAGCGGTGAATTTGCCATTTTTTTTCTTCTTTTCTACCTTTATTTTTTAAAATTATATCACATGAAATTTTTTGTAGACACTGCAAGTTTAAAAGAAATCAAAGAAGCTCAAGATCTGGGAATTTTAGATGGTGTTACTACTAATCCTTCACTTATGGCAAAAGAAGGAATTGGGGGAGCAGAAAATATAAAGAAACATTACAAAGCTATTTGTGATATTGTAGATGGTGATGTAAGTGCTGAAGTAATCTCTACTGATTTTGATGGAATGGTTAGAGAAGGAGAAGAATTAGTAAAAATTGACTCGCAAATAGTAGTTAAAATACCCATGATAAAAGACGGTATAAAGGCTATAAAATATTTTTCAGAAAGAGGAATTCGTACAAATTGCACACTAGTGTTTTCCGCTGGCCAAGCTTTATTAGCAGCCAAGGCTGGTGCTACTTATGTTTCACCGTTCATTGGCAGATTGGATGACATCAGCATGGATGGTCTTATTTTGATACAAGACATAAGGACTATTTATGATAATTATGGATTTTCAACACAAATATTAGCTGCTTCTGTCAGACATTCGATTCATATTTTAGAATGTGCAAAAATTGGAGCAGATGTAATGACTGGTCCACTTTCAGCCATTTTGGCTCTTTTAAATCATCCACTTACGGATAGCGGCTTAGCCAAATTTTTAGCAGATCACGCAAAAGTTAATTAAGAATATCTTTAAAAAGTTTTTGCCATTTTATATTTTAATAGATGAGCGAACCCATAATTTCTCTTTCTAAAGCTGATATATATCAAAAAGAAAATTTGATTTTATCTAATGTAAATTTTAGTATATCTAAAGGAGAATTTGTGTATTTGATTGGCAAAACGGGTAGTGGAAAAAGCTCTCTACTAAAAACCCTTTATGCTGATTTATGGTTAGAAAAGGGTTCAGCCACCGTGGTAGGATATTCCTTAGAAAAAATAAAGCATAAAGAAATTCCATATTTAAGAAGAAAAATAGGTATTATTTTTCAAGATTTCCAGCTTTTATCTGATCGAAATGTACTTCACAACCTTCAATTCTTTATGGAAGCCATGGGTTGGGAGGATAAAGGAAAAATTGATAAAAGAATATCAGAAGTTTTAGAATTAGTTGGGTTGCCCGATGTTTTGAAAAAGATGCCACATCAACTTTCAGGAGGAGAACAACAAAGGATAGCCATAGCAAGGGCATTGTTAAATCACCCTGAGATTTTATTAGCCGATGAGCCAACAGGAAATTTAGACCCAGAAAAATCTATTGAAATTTTAAAGTTGTTTTTTAAAATTAACGAAGTTTCAAAAACAGCCGTATTAATGGCTACGCATGAACTAGACCTTATAGAGAGATTTCCGAGGCGGACTCTTTATTGCGACGGTGGTAAAATCAACGACCTTGGAGATACTTTGTAATTCCTAATTTTAAAACTACATTTTGAGGTTTTAAAACGGTTTTAGGTCCTATCACAAAATAGTCATCATCCAAACCCACTATATTTCTGTTTACTAATTTAACTGCATTTGCTTGTAGAAGTCCCAAATTAACATCAAAATATGTAGCTGAATGGCTGTTTTTAGATATCTTATAGCCACAACCTAGATTTAACCCATAATTTAAAGTTGAACTCAAAAATCCTTCTATTTTTTTTATTTCATCTTCTCCAAATCTTTCCATCATTTTGGAATTAAAAATTCTAGGACCAAAAAAAGCTTCCAAATAGGGATTAAAGTTTGAAATTAAAGTCTGTGGACGGTAACGAACAGCAAAATTTGTCCAAATTTCGTTATGTCCCATATAAAAATCACCGTCGGGAGGGTAATTTTTAAATTTAGCTTGCTGACGATTTGAAAACCCAAGCTCAGCCCCAATAAATACTTTATTGTTTAAAGATGAATTATATAAGGGATTGAAAAAATACGACATTGTCATTCCTATTGAATTAGACTTAACATATTCACTTTTTAAACCTTTTCTAAAATCCCCAAAAGGATTGGTATTTACTAAAGCAATATTAAAAAATCTCCTATCTAAAAAATCCTCCGGATTTGATTGTGCTATTAATTCAAAACTTATAGTAAAATAAAGAATGCTAGTAATTAAAATTTTATTCATAAACTACTTAGCTTTTAATACTGCAAATGGTATAATTATTTCTTCCAATGAAACCCCGCCATGTTGAAATGTATCTTTATAGTGTCCAACGTAATGGTTAAAATTATTAGGATAGGCAAAGAAATAATCAGAAGTTGTAAAAAAGTAGGAAGTTGACATATTTGGGCTCGGCAATTTGTAGTTTTCTGGCTTTCTAACTTCAATTACTCCGTCTCTTTTATCGTCTAAATTCAAATTTCTTCCTTGCTTATATCTTAAGTTTGTATTCACATTTCTATCCCCAACAATCCTTTTGGGATTCTTTACTTTTACCATCCCATGGTCAGTGGTAACTATCACTCTTCCTTTTTTAGATGCAATAAGCTTAAAGAAATCTAATAAAGGGGAATGTTGCAGCCAAGACTTGGTGATAGATCTGTATGCCGACTCATCTGGTGCCAATTCTTTTATAACAGCCATATCCGTCCGAGCATGAGAAAGCATATCAATAAAATTATAAACCACCACTACCAAATCATCCTTTAAAAGATTATTGAAGTTCTCAACTATGTTTTTGGCTTGAGAATTATTCAAAATTTTATGATAAGAGAATTTGTGATTTAAATTTTGTTTTTTAAATTGTCTTCTTAAAAACTCCTCTTCATTTTTATTTAAGCCCTCCTCATTATCACCTTCGTCAGTCACCCATAAATCGGGATGTTGCTTTGACATTTCTAAAGGGGTGAGTCCAGAGAAAATAGCATTCCTTGCATAAGAAGTGGAAGTTGGGAGGATAGAAAAATAGGTTTCATCTTGTTCAACAGAAAACAAATCGTTTATGATCTCTTCAAAAATTTTCCATTGATCTAACCTAAAATTATCTATCAAAACAAAAAATAGAGGAGATGTGCCATCAATTAATGGAAATACTTTTGTTTTCATTAAGTTATGGGACATAACAGGCTTTTTTACTTTGGGATCAATCATCCATCCTTCGTAACTATCTTCTATGAAATTAGAAAATCTAGCGTTTGCTTCCGATTTCTGCATCAAAAAAACTTCTTCCATAGATTTATCTGCAGAATTATCAATCTCTAACTCCCAAAAAACCAGCTTCTTATAGATTTCTACCCATTCGTTAAAATCCAAATCATCATTATATTCCATCGAGATTTGTCTAAAATCTTGCATATAGCTGGAATTTGTTTTTTCAGAAACCAGTCTTTTGTTTTCCAAAATCTTTTTAACTGAAAGCAATATTTGATTTGGATTTATTGGTTTTATTAGATAATCTGCAATTTTGGAACCAATAGCTTCTTCCATTATTCTCTCTTCTTCAGACTTTGTAATCATTACCACGGGAATATTTGGCTTTATTTTTTTTATTTGAACCAAGGTATCCAATCCGGTCATTCCAGCCATCATTTCGTCCAAAAAAATGATATCAAAATTTTGTTTTTCTACCAAATCTAAAGCGTCTGCACCGCTTGGAACAGGAGTCACATCATATCCCTTGTTTTCTAAAAATACTATATAAGGTTTTAAGAGTTCTATTTCGTCATCGGCCCAAAGAATGGTGAATCGCTGCATATTATTTTTTAAATGAATTTTACTACTAAATGTTATACGCTATTTTTTTCCTAAAAATTGTTTAAACCTATCAAAATCTTCTTGGGTATCTATGCCCATACTTTCATTTGAGGTTTCCTGCATGGAAATTTTATATCCATTTGCCAACCATCTTAATTGTTCCAGTTTTTCAATAGCTTCTAAATTATTTATTGGAATTTTGACAATTTTTTCAAGAATATCTGCACGAAAGCCATACAAACCTAAATGCTTAAAAAACGAATGCTTAACCAACCAGTTATCAATTTCCTCCCCTCTAACAAAAGGAATTGGAGACCTGCTAAAATACAAAGCTTGGCTGTTTTCCCCTATTACCACTTTCACAATATTGGGATTCATCACTTCCTCAATAAGCGATATTTTCTTATATACAGATGCAATCTCAGTTCTATTATTGAAAATTCCGCATAAATCATCAATGGTATTTGGAGAAATCAAAGGTTCGTCGCCTTGAATATTTATTGCATAGTCAAATTCCTTGGCTCCGCCATATAAAACTAAAGCTTCCGCACATCTGTCGGTTCCTGATAAATGATGGGTTGAGGTCATTACTACCTCGGCACCAAAACCTTTAACTTTTTCGAAAATTAATTCATGGTCAGTGGCTATAATAACTTTGCTTAAATACCTAGATTTAAGACATTGCTCATATACAAATTGTAAAACAGATTTTCCATTTACTTCCTGAATTAACTTTGCTGGAAATCTTGTTGACGCATATCTTGCTGGAATAATCCCAAGTATTTTCATTTAATTTAATTTTCCATTACAAAACTAAGCAAGTTTAGCTAAAACGAAACTTAGATTAAACAAAATACAAAATTTAAGTATAAATAATCTAATTTTGCATAATAATGTCCTTTCCAAATATGAAATTTAAGGTTCTTATTTTGTTTATTATTTTTTCAAAAAATGCTTTTGCTTTTAATTTACAAAAAACTGATTCTACTAGGACAGGAATATTCAATAATTTAGTTTGTGTTATCCATAAAGTAAGTTCCGGTGAGACATTTTACGGATTAATTAAAAAATATAACTGTACAATTGCTGATGCATTTTCTTTAAATCCCTCTTTAAATAATTTGACTACTATTAAAATTGGACAAGACCTCAAATTTCCTTTAAAAAGAAATGGTAAAACTATTGAGGGAAAAGTTCAAAAAAAAGAGATCATCACCAAAGGGAATGATGTTGATTCAAATAAGAGAAAAGCTTTAGCAAAAAAAAGCAATCTACATAGTGTGTTGGTGGGTGAAACTATATATTCTATTTCAAAATTATATGAACTTGAAATGATAGATTTAGTTGAAGCCAATAGAATTACTGGAAACAAAATTTCTATTGGTCAAAATCTTATTGTTGATAAAAATGAAATAATTAAACTCCTTAATGGAAATGCTTCCAAAATACCAAAAGAATACCAGTTTACTCCTACTCCAAAAGGAAAAATTGTAAGTGAACAAGGCGTGGCCGAGGTAATAAATACTACTAATAGAAGTAGAAACTATTTAGCTCTTCATAAAACTGCACCAATTGGAACAATTATTAAAGTAACTAATGAGGCTACGGGAGCAAGTATAAATGCTAAAGTTGTAGGTAAAATTAATGCGAAAGGGCCAGATCAGGAGCTATTGGTTAAACTATCTCCTTTTGCATTTTATCAGCTAAAACCAAAAGACTCAAAAATAAGAGCCAAAGTAGATTTTTTTAAATTAAATGCTTTATAATTATTTTAAATGGTTTCTCAAATTATTAAAGATCTTTTAGAAGAAAAATTTGAGAAATTCAATCAAATTGGTTTCATAAAAAATGACCCAATTTGTATTCCTCATAAATTCTCTTTAAAACAAGACATTGAAATAGCAGGTTTTTTTGCTGCAACATTAGCCTGGGGACAACGTGTTACTATTATTTCTAAGTGCAACGATTTATTTAATAAAATGGATAATGCTCCTTTTGAATTCATAAAAAATTGCAACCATACTGATTTAAAGATTTTTCAATCTTTTGTTCACAGAACATTTAATTTTACTGATCTTTTATATTTTATTGAGTTTTTAAAATACCACTATTCAAATTTCGAATCATTAGAAGATGCTTTTTTGCAAAGTAAAAGTTTAATATCTCAAAAAGATAGACTTATTGACTTTCAAAAATATTTTTTTTCCTTAGAAGATTTCCCGAACAGAACAAAAAAACACATTTCTAGCCCAATAAAAAATTCAGCTTGTAAACGTATAAATATGTATTTAAGATGGATGGTGAGGCAAGATAATAAAGGAGTAGATTTTGGTATTTGGAATAGAATAAAACCTTCGGACTTAATTTGTCCTTGTGATGTTCACGTGGAACGGACAGCCAAGATTTTAAATTTTACTAATAGAACAAAACCTGACTGGCAAATGGCAGAAGAAATAACAAATATTTTAAAATCCATAGACCCAATTGATCCAATAAAATTTGATTTTGCCCTATTTGGATTGGGCATTGAAAACTATTTTGAAGGACATGTTTAAATTTTTATTTTCAAAAAATAATCAATTTTAAAGTATTGACATATAATAAGTTAATTAAATAATTTAAAATTCTAATAATTATTTTTTTTAAAATTCCTTCAAAGTTTGAAAAAAAAATTAAGGTGGTTTAATAAAATAATTTCCTTATAATTCCCTTTAAACTAAGCATTCATTTTAAGACTGCATTAAAATATATTATATTTGCATTGTGGATAAAATAAAACTTGAAATACTTGACTTATCTCCTAGCCAATTACAGGCGGGATCTTTTACATTAATTCTATCTGAGGTTAATGGAGAAAGAAGATTACCTATAATAATAGGTATGTTTGAAGCCCAGGCAATTGCCATTGAAATGGAAAAAATTCAACCTTCAAGGCCATTAACTCATGATCTTTTCAAATCTTTCTCAAAATCTTTCGATTTTTCAGTGGAAGAAATACATATTTCAGATATATCGGAAGGAGTATTTTTCTCTAAAATAATATGCACGGATGGAATTCGTCAAAAAAACATAGATGCTCGTCCATCGGATGCTGTTGCTATTGCTTTACGTTTTAATGCTGCAATTTTCACGAATGAAAATGTATTAAATGAAGCTGGAATAAGTGCTGTTGATGTTACCAATCAAGAAAAGGAGATTGAACCTCCAAAAAAAGGTAAAGTAAAACCTCGCCAAGAATTAAATGCAAATTCAATAGAGGACCTAAAGAAAATATTGGAAGAGGCTATTAGAAATGAAGATTATGAAAAAGCCGCCAAAATTAGAGATGAAATAGATAAGAGAAATTAATAGTTACATTTTATCAAAATAAATGATAAAATAAACTACCTATTTTCCCTCTTTTTATTCATAAATAACCCTAATGATTAGAATATTAAAAAACTTTCTTCCTATTCCCAATTCCTCAGAAAATAAATTTCTTAGGATACTTTCTTATTTAGATATTTTAGGAATTTTCCAAAAAGACCCTTATGGCAATTGGTTAGTTCTAAAAAGAGCCATAATTTTTATAGCCGGATGGCCAACTTATTGGAGGATTGCTATTGTTAACAA
The DNA here is from genome assembly GCA_031414675.1 of Cytophagaceae bacterium. GTDB lineage: Bacteria > Bacteroidota > Bacteroidia > Cytophagales > Spirosomataceae > Leadbetterella. The sequence continues at coordinate 8,786 of JANNWE010000095.1, read as the reverse complement.
ACTTAAAATTGAAGGCACAGAATATTTAAAAGATTTACCAAACGAAAATGTTTTTTTTATTTCTAATCACCAAACCTATTTTGCAGATGTTATATCATTTTATCATATCTTTTGTAATGAAAAATGGGGGTTTGGGAAAAAGCTAATTCCAATTTATCTGTTTGCTCCCCGAGCGAAAATTTTTTATGTTGCGGCAAAAGAAACCATGAAAACCGGAATAATACCAAAACTATTCAGCTTAGCTGGGGCTATTTTAGTAGAAAGAAGTTGGCGAGCAGAAGGGATAAATGTGAAAAGAGATGTTGATTCCTCTGCTGGAGACAATGTTTCAAAAGGTTTAAAATTCGGGTGGGTTGTGAGTTTTCCACAAGGAACTACAAGTCCATATGCTCCCATCAGAAAAGGCACGGCTCATATTATTCTTCAAAATAAACCAATTGTGGTACCAGTAGTAATAAATGGTTTTAGGCGAGCATTTAATAAAACTGGGTTAAAATATAAAAAAAGGAACACCGAACTAAGTGTAAAATTTAAAAAGCCTATTTATTTTGACGAAAATCAAAGCCTAGAAGACATTACGCTAATAGTTCAAAACATTATTGAACAGAGCATGCCAGAACAAATCGCAGAATGGAATGCTTTAAAAGAGTCCATAAAAAAAGGAGAATAAACAATTAAAAAACCTTAAATTTTATAAGTAAAAATTCTTCCCGAAAAAAAATAATTATATTTGTTTTTAAGATTTAATTTAAGATAAATGAGTTTTAATAAAAGATTAGGGAGTTATCCAGGAATATTAATCATTATTAGCCTATCCGTAGCGCTTTTTCTGATAGGATTTTGTGGTTGGATAGCTCTTTCTTCTAAAGAATTGATAAAATATGTTAAACAGAATATTGAAATTCAGATTTATTTAGAAAGAGATTTAAACGCAAACCAAATAAGTCAACTAAAAGGCGATTTGATTAGCTTATCAATAGCTGATGTGAAAAATAATGTTCCTCAAATTTTCTTAATTTCAAAAGAAACAGCCGCCGAAATCTTTTTTAAAGACACCAAAGAAAATTTCCAAGATGTTTTAGGAGATAATCCATTTAGAGATTCATTTACAATTAAACTTAAGGAGGAATATATAACTGAGAAAAAATTAGGACAATTAAAGACTAATATTGAAAAAATACCTTTTGTATTTGAAGTAGATTATGCAAAAGATTTCTTAAAAGGAATCATAGCTAATGTCAATAAAATTTATAAAGTTTTGGCAATGGTAGTTCTGATATTTTTTATTGCCACCTTGCTTTTAATTAATAATACCATTAAACTCGCATTATATTCTCAGCGCTTTATCATTAGGACGATGCAATTGGTTGGGGCAACTGATTTTTTTATTCAAAAACCATTTCTTAAAAAAGGCCTTTTCCAAGGTTTGATTGCTGCAATAATTTCTGTGTTCTTAATTTTTATCACTAAAAAAATAGCTACTGATCAAATTGATGGACTTGAATTAATACAAAACAATACTTCAATTTATATATTGTTCGGAATAATACTGGTTTTAGGCCCTTTTATTGGAATTTTAAGCACTTTCCAATCAATTGCCAGATATCATAAAATGGATTTAGACAAATTATATTAAAAATAAAAATGAAAGAAAAAAATTTAAAAAGCTCAGATAAGTCTTCTACTGAAAATTTCGATGGCCTGCCATTCGCAAAATCTAATTTTAGGATTATGATTGTAGGTGTTATTTTAATTATCGCAGGATTTATTCTCATGACACTTGATAAAGAAGAGTTTGGCTTTGGTTTTATGGGATTAACCTTAGGGCCAATCACAGCTTTTGTTGGTTTTATGATTGAATTTTACGCATTATTAAAGAAAAAAGCATAATTTTTAATGAATATTATACAAGCAATTATACTCGCTATAATTGAAGGGATTACTGAATACTTGCCAATAAGCTCAACGGGTCATATGATTATTGGTGCCTCATTTATGGGGATTGCCAATAATCCATTTACCAAGATTTTCGAAGTAAACATACAATTTGGAGCAATTTTAGCCGTAGTGATTTTATATTGGAAGCGTTTCTTCCAATCCTTCGATTTCTATTTTAAACTAATTGTGGCTTTTATTCCCGCTGCTATTCTAGGTTTTTTATTAAATGATTTTATTGATTCAATTCTAGAAAATGTATGGGTAGTGGCAACTACACTATTATTAGGTGGCATAATTTTAGTTTTTATTGACAAATATTTCGAAAATAAAGAAACTAAAGAAATTGCTAACTTTAAAAATAGTTTTGTAATAGGGCTTTTTCAATGCCTAGCTATGATTCCAGGAGTATCAAGATCTGCGGCTTCCATAATTGGTGGGATGTTTCAAGGTTTAAGTAGAAAATCTGCTGCGGAGTTCTCTTTCTTTTTGGCTGTACCCACCATGTTTGCCGCTTCAGGGTACAAACTTTTAAAAGGATATAAAAATGGAGATTTAAATTTTGACTCATCTGAACTTTTATTATTAGGTATAGGTAACATAGTCGCTTTTATTGTAGCAATTATTGCAATAAAGTTTTTTATAGGATTTCTTCAAAAACATGGCTTCAAGGTTTTTGGATATTATCGAATTGCATTAGGTCTAATTTTACTTTGTCTTTTGTTTATGGGCGTAGATTTAAAAATAGTGTAATGCAATCGGAAGAAAAAGAGATTCCATACAATAATCAAGTTTTATTAATTGATAAACCTTTAACTTGGACTTCTTTTGATGTTGTAAATAAAATTAGATATGCTGGAAAATTTAAAAAAGTCGGGCATGCTGGAACTTTAGATCCTTTAGCTACTGGACTTTTAATTCTTTGTACTGGGAAAAAAACAAAAGAAATAGACATTTACCAAGGTCAAAAAAAAGAATATACTGGAAAAATAATTATCGGGAAAACCACACCTTCTTTTGACCTAGAAACTGAAGTTGATAAAGAGTTTCCTATAGACCATATAAACTCTGAAATGCTAGAAACAGCAAGAAAGAGTTTTATTGGATTAATTCAACAAACACCACCAGTATTTTCAGCCATTAAAGTAAATGGTAAAAGAGCCTATACTGCGGCTAGAGCTGGTGTAGAAATAGAACTAAAATCAAGAGAAATAGAAATATTAGAATTTGAAATAAATGCCAATAATTTTCCAGAGATAGGGTTCAGGGTAGTTTGCTCTAAAGGCACCTATGTCAGAAGTTTAGCTCGAGATTTTGGTTTAGCTTTAAATTCGGGTGCTTATCTGAGTAGCCTAAGAAGGACAAAAATTGGAGATTTTTCAGTTGAAAATGCTTATTCAGTTGATAATTTTGTAAAAATTTTAAAAGCTGAAAATGAAAATTTATAATAAACTAATTGATTTTCAAGCTATTGGCAATGCAGTTGTAACCACTGGCACTTTTGATGGGGTACATGTGGGCCACGTAAAAATCATAAAACGATTAGTAGAAATTACTAAAAAAATTGGAGGTGAAAGTGTATTACTTACATTTTGGCCGCACCCAAGGGTAATAGTTTCCCCATCAAACGATGATATTAAGTTGTTATCTACCATTGATGAGAAATCAGAAATATTAGCTAAGCTCGGTATTGACCATTTGGTAATTTTGCCATTTACTAGAGAATTTTCGGAGCTAAGTTCTGAACAATACATTGAAGATATTTTAACTGAAGGTTTAGGGACAAAAGTTTTAGTGATTGGCTATGATCATAGATTTGGAAGAAACCGGGAAGGAGGAATTGATTATCTATTAAAGCATTCAGATCGCTTCAAAATAAAAATTGAAGAAATTTCAAGACAAGAAATAGAAAATATCACCATAAGTTCAACCAAAATTAGGAATGCAATAATTAATGGTAAAGTTCAAATTGCCAATGAATTGCTTGGAAGACCCTATAGCTTTTCGGGGCACGTTGTGAAAGGAAGACAACTAGGTAGAACAATTGGCTTTCCAACTGCCAATGTACAAGTGCAAAAAAACTATAAGTTGATTCCCAAAAATGGGGTTTATGCCTGTAAAATAATCCTAAGAAATCAAGAATATAATGGAATTATGAATATTGGTAATCGGCCAACTGTAGATGGAGTAGGTAGAACCCAAGAAGTTCACATTTTTGATTTTAATGATGATATTTATGGTGAAATACTTAAAGTTGAAATTATTGAATTTATAAGAGAGGAAATAAAATTTGATTCAATTGAAAATTTAATTACTCAAATTAAACTAGATTGTGAAATAGCAAAAAAGTTACTTCATTAAAAATATGCATAATAGTACTAGAAAAAAATTGACCTTTGCAGCAATTTCAATAGTTTGTATTTGTGCTTTATGGTACTATCAATTTTTTATTTTGGTAAACATTCCATGGTGGGACGACTTTCATGGAATAATGTTACCTGTTTATAACCTATTTACTGATCTTCCATTAAAAGAAAAGCTTCATAGCTTTTTTTCACTCAACAATGAGCATAGGGTAGTTAATGATAGATTCTTTATGCTTTTGATTTATCTTATTACTGGTGATTTTCAAATGAAAACTCTAGGATTGATAGGATTTCTAAATTTGATTATGATTTTCATTCTATTCCTAAAAGTAGCCAAACCCTATGTATCCAATATTCTAAAATTGAGTCCAATAGTATTTTTAATTTTTCAAGCACAATATTATGAAAGCCTACAGTCATTGATGGTACCATTCCAAAATTTTTCTGTAATATTCTATTCATTTTTAAGTTTCTATTTTTTAATATTTTCTCGTAAATTTAGTTTTCAAGTTGCCTTGTTTTTGGCAATTCTAGCACTTTTCACCCATGGCAATGGGATACTTTGTCTTGTTATTGGTGCGGCTTTGCTTGTTTTTCAAAGAAAAAACAAATTAGCAGTTATTTGGCTTGGCATTGCTTCAATAACTATTTTTTTGTATTTTATTGGATATGAAAAACCTAGTTGGACTTCTGAAATTTCTCCTTCTAATAGTCTGTTTTCAAGAGGAATTTATGTATTTGAATTCCTAGGTTCTTACTTCCTAAACTTTACAGATCTTTCTATTAAATTATCACAATATGGCTACGGAAAACTGGTTTCATCCCTAGGAGGATTAGCTTCAATACTACTTTTTGGGTTTTTCTTTTTCAAAAAATATCCATTTGGATTTAAAAACTACGAAGTGTATTTTACAAGATTAAGGCATTCAAAATTAGATTTATTTGTTTTATTATGTTTTGGTTTTATTTTTTCAACAGGCATATTAATAGGAATAACTAGAACTGGGCTTCCAATTTTCAGTAGGTACACCATCAATTCAGCTATGCTTCTTTGTTTAATTTATATTTTTATCATAACCAATATTAAAAAAAGTAATGCCATTTCAATATTATTTTCTGCAGTCACATTTTGCGTTCTTTTGATATCCTATTTTAATACATATGAAATAGCTATTTTTAAGAAAAAGAATGCAATAACGGATGGGATAAATTGGAAAAATAGTGGCACTTGGATAAACCAATACGCTGATCCAGAACATATTGTAAGACTAAACCCACTTTTAAATGAACCTTTTACTAGCGGAAAATACACTTTTCCTAAAAATAATTTGGAAGTATTGTTAAAAGAAAATTACTTACTATCAAATGATAGTGTCGAAGTAAAACTAGTGGGTAATTTTCTTGAAATACAGGAAACGAATGAAATTTCTGAGAAAAAAGAAAATGGAATATATTATGTTTTAAAAAACAATTCCAAGGAATATATATTCCCGAGTTTTCACAAAAAAAATAATTTAATTCAATTTCTAAAAACAGGTAAATATTTTTCAAATCAGCATAAAACATCTTTTCCTAAAAATCTTTTATCTTCCGGGGAATATCAATTGTATAGAATAAAATATGAAGCCCTACATAATGAAAATATAATAATTAATTTAAAATTAATTCTTTAGAATTAAGCATTTCTAACATAACTTCCCAATACTTTAATGTAATCGCCATGTTTTTTTAGAATATTTTGGAAACCATTATCTTTAGAATAGCCCAAAATTTCTACAAAAAACCAAAAATTAAAATCTTCATCTCCTTTATATGGTCTGCTCTCTATTTTTGTTAAGTTTATATTTTCATTTTTAAAATCTAATAAAAAATTGGCCAATGCTCCAGCTTCATCAGTATGAGGAAGTCTTGCAACAATTGTAGTTTTATCATTACCAGAAGGAAGATTCTCGAATTTTTTAGAAATAATAAAAAAACGTGTGCGATTATTACTGTTGTCTTCTATATTATTGAACAAAACAGGCAGCCTAAACAACTTTGCTGCAATTTCACTACAAATGGCCGCTGCTTCAGGGTCTTCAGAAGCTAATTTTGCAGCTTTAGAAGTGGATTCCACTTGGATTTCTTCGGGATTAGTTTGTTCAAAATATTTATTCAAAAAGCCTCTACATTGCCTAAAAGCAATATCTTTTGAATAAATTCTTTTAATTTTTGATGGGTTTTCGGCTTCAGTAGCCATTGCAAAATGTACGGGTATTTTTAACTCAGCAGCAATATTGACGTTGGTTTCATTCAATAAATCTACTGTTTCATAAACAATTCCTTCTTGATTATTTTCTATAGGTATTACTCCAAATTTTGCTCTTTCTGTTTCGACAGCTTCAAAAACGGCTTTTATAGTTGGTAAGGTCATATATTCTGACATTGCTCCAAATCTACTTTCAGCAGCCTGATGTGTAAAACTACCTTCAGGACCTAAATATGCAATTCTCTCTGGAAGTTCAATATTTCTAGCAGCAGCAAAAATCTCCAAATAGATTGCTTCTATGGCTTCTTTATTTAGCGGACCCTTATTTTGAGCATACATCCGCTCTAAAATAGATTTTTCTCTTTCTGGTCTGTAAATAAGCGTTTTAGTTTTATTTTTTATTTCACCTACCTTATGAACCCAATTCATCCTTTGGTTTAGTAATTCCAAAAGATTATCGTCCAATTTATCTATTTCAGATCTTAATTCCTCTAATGTCACAATGCTTTTGTTTTATATTTTTAATCTTCTAAAATTACCTCTTTTTCTTCTGTAATATCTTGTTCAATTATCAAATTATCAATAATAAAGTTCTGTCGTTCTGGTGTATTTTTACCCATATAATAACCCAAGATCCTATGAATTGAAGATTCTTTTTCTAAAATAACAGGTTCTAGCCTAATTTCTTTCCCAATAAAACCTTCAAATTCATGTGGAGAAATTTCACCCAGGCCTTTAAATCTTGTTATTTCCGGACGTCCCCCAAGTTTTTGAATTGCTCTTTGGCGCTCTTCGTCTGTGTAGCAATAAATAGTCTCTTTCTTATTACGTATTCTAAACAAAGGGGTTTGCAAAATATATAAATGTCCTGCTCTCACCAAATCAGGAAAAAACTGTAAAAAAAAAGTTAAAAGTAATAAACGGATATGAGACCCATCTACATCGGCATCAGTGGCTATAATAATTTGGCTATATCGTAAACTATCTATACCATTTTCAATATCAAGTGCATGTTGCAATAAATTAAACTCTTCATTTTCATAAACAATTTTTTTACTTAATCCAAAACAATTTAGCGGCTTACCTCTTAAACTAAATACTGCTTGAGTCTCAGGACTTCTTGCTTTGGTTATAGAACCACTGGCTGAATCTCCCTCCGTAATAAAAATCATAGTTTCTAGCCTATTCTCATATTTTTCATCCCCTAAATGAAATCTACAATCCCTCAGTTTTTTATTATGCAAGTTTGCTTTTTTTGCTCTTTCATTAGCAATTTTCTTTACCCCTGCTAATTCTTTACGCTCTCTCTCAGATTGTTCAATTCTTTTCTTTAATGCATCTTTTACGACCGGATGCATATGCAAATAATTATCTAAATATTCCTTCAAAAAATCATTTACAAATGTTCTTACCGTAGTAGCATTTTCTTCTAAAGAAATATTGGAAGACCCTAATTTAGTTTTTGTTTGAGATTCAAAAACTGGCTCTTGAATTCGAACAGATATTGCTCCAATTATTGATTGTCTAATATCTTCAGGAGCATAATCTTTATTAAAATGATCTCTTACTGTCTTTACTATTGCTTCTTTAAAAGCTGAAAGATGGGTGCCTCCTTGTGTTGTATTTTGACCATTTACAAACGAATAATACTCTTCTCCGTATTGATTTCCGTGAGTAATAGCAACTTCTATATCTACTCCTCTCAAGTGAATAATTGGATACCTTAAATTAGATTCATCGGTTTTTCTTAACAACAAATCCAATAAGCCATTTTGAGAAATATATTTTTTCTTATTAAAATTTAATGCTAATCCTGCATTCAAATAACAATAATTCCAAATCATATTTTCTACATATTGTGGAATAAAATGATAATTTTTAAAGACTTGAGCGTCAGGAATAAACTCAACAAGCGTACCATTCTTTTCTGAAGAAATTTCAATTGAGGATTCAGAAATCAGTTCACCTCTTTCAAAAATTGCAGTTTTACATTCTCCTTCTCTAAAAGACTTTACAATAAAATAACTTGAGAGTGCATTTACAGCTTTAGTCCCAACTCCATTTAGTCCAACAGACTTTTGAAATGCTTTACTATCGTACTTAGCCCCGGTATTAATTTTTGAAACCACGTCAACTACTTTCCCAAGTGGTATTCCGCGTCCATAATCTCTAACAAAAACTTTTCCTTCATCCATAATAATATCAATAGATTTGCCATTTCCCATAGCGAATTCATC
>JANNWE010000094.1:0-3303 GCA_031414675.1 Cytophagaceae bacterium | reverse complement strand
AAAATATTGGAAATAGGGCTACCGGGTCGTTTGGAAATCCTTCTACCAATACGAATTCAACCCCAAATAACGCAAGTCAAGAAAACCTAAGTAAAATTAAAAAACCAAAAATTAGGAGGGACACTTTATCTTCTGCTATCCCTGATTCATTGAAAAGTGGTGAAAACAAAATAGAGACTACAGTTGAGTCCATGTCTGCAGATTCCACTATATTAGATATTGAAAAACAGATTTATTATCTCTATGGCGAAGCACAAGTACTCTATGGTGATATTGAACTTAAAGCGGATTTTATTAAATTAGATTGGGGAAAAAGTGAAGTATACGCACATGGAATGCCAGATACTACTAAAAAAGTGGGGGAACCTGTAAAAGGAAAGCCCATTTTTACAGATGGCAGTGAAACCTTCAATTCCGACACGGTTCGTTATAATTTTAAATCGAAAAGAGCCATTGTTAGTAAAATTGTAATGCAACAGGGTGAAGGTTTTGTGCAAGGGAAAAAAGTAAAAAAAGATGCGGAAGATAATATGTACTTGTCGAATGCAAAATATACCACTTGTAATTTAAAAGACCCACATTTTCACATTGCTGCCAAAAGAATAAAATTAGTAAATAAGAAATCTTTGGTTTCTGGCCCATTTAATCTTGTTTTAAGCAACATTCCATTACCAATAGGTTTGCCAATGGGCTTTTTCCCAATTCCGAAAAAGAAAGAAATTGGAACTTCTGGCTTTGTTATGGGAAATTATGGGGAGGAGCCTAGTAATCGGGGATTTTATTTTAGAGATTTTGGTTATTATCATGCTTTTAACGAATATGTTGGGGCGAAGCTTATTGGCCAAATTTACTCCAAAGGCAGCTGGGGAGTCGGACTTCAATCGACTTATACCCGGAAATACAAATATGCTGGAAATCTAAATTTACAATTCAATTTTAATAAATCTGGAGATATAATTGAGATAACTCCTCCTTCAAAAGATTTTAACATTTCTTGGTCTCACTCTCCGCAAAATCGAAGGCCTGATAGAAGTTTTTCGGCTAATGTAAACCTAGTTAGTAATGGTTTTAATAGGAATAACCGAAGATTGGATGAGCTAGATCAATACACAAATAATGCATTTGGATCATCGGTTCAATATACAAGAAATTTTGGCAAGCTTATTAGGACTAGCTCTGGTTTTAGGGTGGATCAAAACGTTTCTACTAAAGTGTTGAACTCATCTTTAGATTATAGTTTTGGTTTGAATCAATTTAATCCTTTCGTAAAGGAAAAACAGCAACTAGGCAATTGGTACGATGCCTTCAGATTGGGGCTTGATTTGAGTGGGGGCTATAAAGTTTCTAACGACATTACCAGCAGAAGCCGAAGCACTACTTATACCGATTATAATGTGGTTGGAGTAGAAAACAGACCCTTAACAAACGAAGAACTGAGACAACAATCATTAGGTAGAGCTCAAAACCAAACAGTTATTGAACTCAAATCTTTGGAAGATATTAAATATATTTTGTCAGAATTAGGGCAGTTTAGGTCATCCTTTTCTGTTCCAATCGCTTTGCCCAATTTTAAACTCGCAAAATATATAAATCTAACCCCAAGTTTTTCCTATAGAGGCGATATATATACAAAGAGGCTAAGTTACGAATACATAGAATCTGCTAATGCAGTTAAAATTGATACATTAACTGCAAGGGAATCTGGCGTTCCTTTCTTTTCTGTTGGTAATTGGTCATCTAGCTTAAGTTTAAATACTCGAGTGTACGGAACCTATCAATTTGGTAAAAAAGGAAGATTACAAGCGATAAGACATACTATGGCACCTTCTGTTAGCGTAGGTTATAATCCAGATCTTTCTAAGAATGGAAATTATTACCAATTTGTTCGCGTTAGAAAAGACGATATTCTGGAGCGATATATGCCGAGATTTCAAGAGTTAGGTAGTGCAAGCGGTGCATCAGGAAGTATGAACTTTAATATTACCAACCAATTAGAAGCTAAATTAAGAGCAAAATCAGATACAGCTGAAAAATCATTTGAGAAAGTTTCATTGCTAGATAATCTCAGTATTGGGTCAAGTTATAACTTTTTTGCAATTGAACAACTTTATAGATACAAGACAGATACCATAAAGGCAGGATTTAATCTTGCGGATTTTAATTTAGGTGCAAATACTAGCTTATTTAAAAATCTTATAACTTTAAATTTTAATGCCAACTTTGATCCATATACGTATGTAGAAGATTTGGAAAATACTAGTAACCAAGCGGGTAGAAAGGTACCTGTTTATAAATGGAAACATGATGGTTATGCAGGGAAATATCTAAGCTTTATTAATGTTTCGATTGGCACTACTTTTTCTCCTGAAAAATTTAAGAAAAATAAACCAAAGGCTACACCAGTAAATGATCCTGCAAAAGAGGCCATGCAAAAATTTGTACAATCAAATCCATTAGCTTATGTAGATTTTAGTATTCCATGGAGTTTAAATTTAAGTTATAATTTGTCTTATAATAGGCAAGGCCTTGCGGCAGCTCAGCTAGTTCAGGCCTTTCAATTTTCTGGTGATTTAAGTTTAACACCTAAATGGAAACTAAATTATAGTTCGGGTTGGGATTTCGTTTTCAAATCTGTTACCCTTACAAATATTGGTATAATGAGAGAACTTCACTGTTGGGACATGAGTTTAAACTGGACTCCGATAGCTGGAAATAATTTAAGAGCGAGTAACTATAGTTTTACTTTACAACCTAGGTCTTCTTTACTTAGAGATTTAAAATTAAGTAGAAGGAGGGTATACTCTGATAGGGGAGGATTCTGATTTCTTTTATTATTATTAAAAAAATGAATTGGATTAAACCAACTCATTTTTATAAAAAAGTTTATCCTCTTATTTTATTTCGAAACTTGCCAATTGTACAAATTCAGCTATTCTATTATTTATTTCGTTTTGGGTAAGGTTTTGTATTCTTTCTGAACCAAATTTTTCTACACAAAAAGATGCCATCGCTGATCCATAGATTAGTGCCCTTTTCATATTTTCAAAACTCAAATCATCGGTTTTTGCTAGATAGCCTATAAATCCTCCAGCGAAAGTATCTCCAGCCCCAGTAGGGTCAAATACATCTTCTAGAGGCAATGCTGGGCAGAAAAAGATCTTTTCTTCTTGAAATAGTAAAGCTCCATGTTCCCCTTTTTTAATAATCAATGTTTTTGGACCCATTGCCATTATTGTTTTGGCGGCTCTTCTTAAAGAATAATCACCTGATAATTGTCTGGCTTCTGCGTCATTAATAGTAAGC
>JANNWE010000093.1:0-5729 GCA_031414675.1 Cytophagaceae bacterium | reverse complement strand
GGGACTGCAAAGGTAAGATACCAAAGCCCCCTTTTCCAAATTTTATTTTAAAGTATTTTCTACACCTAAACTTAATCCATTGCTTTTCAACATGTTCAATATCCCAACAATTTCAATATTCTTGCTTTTGTGCTATTTGTTTGCAACATCATTATATATGAAGATAAACAATTTGAAACAAACAGCACAAATGATCATCTTAGTCAATTTTATTTTAGTATTAGGTCTAAAAAAAATCTTTATCTCTCAAATGCATTTATTTGACAATTAAATAAGTAAAATTCACATTAACTTTAATTGAAAAAATATCATGAAAATCTAGCGTCTTTCTTAAAATTAAAAGCATGCTAATAGTAAAAGAGAGAAATATTTACACAACTTAAAACCAAGCAAAGAAAACGAGTACATTTAGTAATAATTACCAAGTTAAATAGTTTTGTTTACGTATTTTATTTCCTCCAACAAAGGTCCTTTAGTTCGAATTTTTCAATACTAGAATCTCCAGAAAAAATTGATTCTAATTTTTATATAATATAAATGGTTTTCTCGTGACTTTGGCACGGAAAGTATTAAATTAGAAGCGATTGAAGCAAAAAAATACTTAAAAATTTTATTTAATAAAAAATCAACTTAAATTTGAACTTAAAATAAGATTGATATGAATTATACAGATAAAGAAATAAAACCATTGGATAGCATTGAAGACTGGGAGGATGAAGTTTTAACACGCTATCCAGAACCAAATACCAAAGCAAAAGAGGAATACAGAAATTATGTAGATTCAGAGCGAGTAGATACTGTAAGGGAATTTTACAAGCTCAATCATACTTACCAAACCTATGATTTTGTTTGTGAAAAAGAAAATGAATTTCTGAAATTCAACAAAAAAGAAATGTCAATCTGGGATGCTGTGGATTTCCTAAATACCTTAATAGACGATAGTGACCCAGACACAAGTATGGACCAATTGCAGCATCTGATGCAAACTTCGGAAGCAATTCGAGCGGATGGTCATCCTGATTGGTTTGTTTTAACTGGTTTTATTCACGATTTGGGGAAAGTATTGTGTTTGTTTGGAGAACCTCAATGGGCGGTAGTTGGTGATACCTTCCCTGTGGGCTGTAAGCACTCCGATAGCATAGTATATTCTGAATATTTTGCCTTAAACCCAGACTCTGAAGATCCTCGTTACAACACTACATATGGAGTTTATGAACCCCATTGTGGACTTGACAAAGTTAAAATGAGTTGGGGGCATGATGAATATATTTATCAAATAATGAAAAATTATATTCCTGAAGAAGGTCTCTATATGTTAAGATATCATTCATTTTATTCTCAGCATCGCGAAAAAGCATATAATCATTTGATGAATGAGCACGATCATGAGATGTTTAAATGGGTGGATAAATTTAACCCTTATGATTTGTATTCCAAGTTGCCTGAGCCGCCGAATGTTAAAGAATTGATGCCATATTATAAGGAACTTGTTGCAAAATATCTACCAGAAACTCTTAAATTTTAAAATTTTGTATTTCATATTTTTACAAGAAAGAGCAAATAAGAGTTGCTCTTTTTTTTTGATTATTTAGTAAGAAAAATTTAAAGCTTGGTTTAATACAGTTTAAGTCTTCTAGATTAAATCAAACAAAAAAGGGATATAAATTTTTGAAAAATTTAATTCTAACCACTTTTGTTAAAATACAATAATCAATCAAATAAATAGTTCAGATATTCAAGGCTTTTATCATGACCTATTTATTTTAAAAAAATATTATTTTAACACCTATCTTTCAAAAAAAAATACTAATTTAGCGACTCAATTCTAGTTAAAAAGGTTGCTAATTGGATAACGTTAATTATTATCCAAAATTCCAATTTTACTATTTGAAACTGTAATAACTATTCAATCTTAAAATTAAAAAATATGAGCAAAAAAGAGAAATTAAACGCTTCTCGAAGATCTTTCATTAAAAATGGAGCAATTGCTTCTTCGTTCTTTATCGTTCCAAGACATGTTTTGGGAGGAAACGGATTTACCTCACCTAGCGACCAATTAAATTTAGCTGCAATAGGTGCTGGAGGAAAAGGCAAAAGTGATATAAAAAATGCATCAGTAAATGGCCGAGAAAGAGTAACTGCCCTTTGTGATGTTGATTTTTCTGGTTCTGCTAAAGATTCTGTAAAAGCTTTCCCTAATGCAAAGCTATATGCAGATTATAGAGAGATGTTTGAAAAAGAAAAAGATATTGATGCAGTAACAATCTCTACTCCGGATCATGTGCATGGCCCAGCAGCTAAATTTGCTATGGAACGTGGTAAACATGTTTATGTGCAAAAACCTATGACACATAATATTAGAGAGGCTCGTTTGCTTACTGAAATGGCTAGAACAAACAAAATTGTAACCCAAATGGGTAATCAAGGTGGTTCTAATCCTTTATTAATAACGGTTCAAAAATGGATAGACTCTGGTAAATTAGGAAAAATTGGAAAAGTGCAAATATGGACTAATAGACCTGTTTGGCCTCAAGGAAATGCAATGCCCGCAGCAGATGATAGCCTAAAACCTAAAGATTTAAATTGGGATTTGTGGCTTGGGCCCAATGAATATAAACCCTATACCCCAAATATGCATCCTTTCAATTGGCGTGGATGGTGGGATTATGGTACAGGGGCTCTTGGTGATGTTGGTTGCCATTTGATTGATATTCCGTTTAGAACATTAGGCTTAAAATATCCTAAAGACGCAGAATGTAGTGTTGCTTCTGTATTTACAAAAATGTGGAATGCCGATTTTCACCCTGAGGGTTGTCCTGCTTCTTCATTTATAACATTACATTTTGGCGAAACTGCGAAAAGCAAATCGCCAATAGAAATGACTTGGAGCGATGGGGGCATTAGACCTTCACACCCAGACATTATTCCCGCAAATGAAGATATAGGAGGTACAAATAGCAGTAATGGCGTGTTGATAATTGGTGAAAAAGGAATTATTTCCACAAACATCAACGATAGCTCACCTATGATGCCAAAACTTTTCTTGAACGATGGAACTAGAGAAGCAGGTCCAGATTTACCTAAAGATATGGAATCTGAATATGGCCACCAACGTAAATGGGTAGATGCTTGCAAAGCTGGATTTAAAAGCAAAGAGCATTTGGCTTTGACGTCGTCATTTGATTATGCTGGCCCAATGACTGAAACAGTATTGATGGGAAATTTAGCGATTAGAAGTTATATGCTTAGAAAAGAAAATAGCAAGGGGCAAATGGAGTTTTTCGCTAGAAAAAAATTGCTTTGGGACGGTGAAAATACAAGAATTACAAATATAGAAGAAGCCAATCAGTTTGTTGGAAGAACTTATAGAAAAGGCTGGGAAGTGTAAATTTACTTTCCTTTTTTTAATCTCCAGAACCTATTTTTTTTCACTTTCCTAATTTGAAAAAAATGGTTTTGGAGATTTTTGTTTTTTAGCATAAAAAATAATTAGTTTTGAATTTGTTTTCGAAATAGTAAGTAGAAGTTTTACCATTTCCATTCCTTAGAAATAGTTTAATTATTAAATACAAATAAATGATTAATAAAGAAGTATTAAATGCAGAAGCCGCGGTTGCAGATATTAAAGATGACTCTATCATTATGTTTGGAGGCTTTGGCTTATGTGGAATACCTGAAAACTCCATAAATGCTCTATTAAAAACCGGAGTAAAAAATCTCACCTGCATTTCTAATAACGCAGGTGTGGATGATTTTGGCGTAGGGCTACTCTTAAAATCTAGACAAGTAAAAAAAATGATTTCTTCTTATGTAGGCGAAAATCATGAATTTGAACGGCAACTATTGTCAGGTGAACTAGAAGTGGAGCTCTTACCACAAGGAACTTTTGCAGAACGAATAAGGGCTGCAGGTGCAGGAATTCCTGCTTTCTTTACTCCAGCTGGCGTGGGCACTGAAGTAGCAGAAGGAAAAGAGATTAGGATTTTTAATGGAAAAGCGTACCTCATGGAGCAATGGCTTAAAGCCGACTTTGCCATAATAAAAGCTTGGAAGGGAGATGTTTCTGGAAATTTAATTTTTAAAGGAACTACAAGAAATTTTAGTCCTAATATGGCTGGAGCTGGCAAAATAACTATAGCAGAAGTGGAAGAGCTAGTGACTGTTGGAGAACTTGACCCTAACGATGTGCATGTGCCTGGAATTTATGTTCAAAGAATATTCCAAGGCAAAAGCTTTGAAAAGAGAATTGAGCATAGAACTGTAACGATTCCTAAAAACGAGGAAGAAAACACAAAGGATTTTCCTAAAAAAACTAGTATTGGTTTAGATAAAAATCAAATTGCCGCTCGAATAGCCCGAGAATTGAAGGACGGTTATTACGTGAATTTAGGCATTGGAATACCAACTCTAGTAGCCAATTATATTCCTGAAAACATAAACGTAGTTTTGCAATCTGAAAATGGTTTACTTGGAATTGGCCCTTTTCCAACCGAAGATAATGTTGACGCTGATTTAGTGAATGCGGGAAAACAAACCATAACTATGCAGCCTGGATCTTCGCTATTCAGTTCAGCAGAAAGCTTTGCTATGATTAGAGGAGAGCATATAGACCTTACCATTTTGGGAGCAATGGAAGTTTCTGAAAACGGAGATATTGCAAACTGGAAAATCCCAAATAAAATGGTAAAAGGTATGGGCGGTGCTATGGACTTGGTAGCTTCAGCAAAAAACATAATTGTGGCAATGCAGCATGTTAGCAAAGATGGAAAGTCTAAATTATTAAAAAGTTGTGATTTACCTTTGACAGGATTGAAATGTGTAAAGAAAATTGTGACTGAATTGGGAGTCTTTGAAATTGTTCCCGAAGGTGGATTTAAACTAGTAGAAATTGCACCGGGAATTACTATAGAAGATGTAAAAAAAGCTACGGAAGGGAAGCTAATAATAGAAGGAAAAATTCCGGTAATTGAATTTTAAATCTTATTATTTTTAAATTAATTCGAACAAAAAACACCATTTTCAACATCCTTGGCCATAATAGGCATCTTTCCCATGTTTGCGTTCGAAATGTTTCATTCTTAGCGATTCCTTGAGTTTTGGAGTATTTGGATTAATTTGTAAAGTTAGGTTTGCCATTTTTGCTATTTCTTCCAATACGGCTGCATTATAAACGGATTTGGCCGCGTCTTTTCCCCAAGTGAAAGGTCCATGATTTTGTAAAAGAACCATTTCTATTTCCAAATGAGAAAGATCTTTTGACTTAAATAAATCAATAATTTGATTCCCAGTTTCATATTCATAATCTCCCATTACCATTTCATCAGAAAGTACTGGAGCACACGGAATGTCATGATGAGTATGATCTGCATGGGTTGTGCCATAAATAGGAATGTCTTTACCAGCCTGTGCCCAAGCGACTGCATATGTGCTATGGGTATGAGTTATTCCTCCGATATCGTTCCAAGTTTTGTATAATAAAGCATGCGTTTTTGTATCTGAAGAGGGACGCATTTTACCCTCAACTGTACGGGCATCAAAATCCACAATTACAATATCCTCTGCTTTTAATTGTTCATAAGGAACTCCGCTTGGTTTAATCGCAAAAACTCCGGTTTTTCTATCCACTGCACTTACATTGCCGAATGTAAAAAGAACTAATCCCAATTTGGGCAATTGCATGTTAGCCTCAAAACACTCTTCTTTTAAAGTTTTATAAACGCTCATTATTT
>JANNWE010000092.1:0-1790 GCA_031414675.1 Cytophagaceae bacterium | reverse complement strand
TGTTTTATTTTTATCCTTTTTGCCATTTAGCCACAAAATCATAAACACTATTAGAAACTTTAAATCTAACCATAAAAACCTTTTTTTACTTGTTTGGTTTTTAGTACCGCTTTTACTATTCTCATTTTCAAAAACTCAGCTTCCTCATTATATTAGTGCCGGTTTTTTGCCATTTATTGTTTTAATGAGCTATCCGAAGAAACCAGGAGTCTTTTCTGTTTTTATCCAAATTCTTATCTTATTAATGCTATTCTTAATAGCACCAATTGTTGTGAAAAATGTGCCTATATCGGATAATTTTGTAAAAAATATGCTTTCGAATACACACCAAATTTTCAACAATGTTTATTTTTTAGTTATATCAGTTTTTATATTTTTGTTGATTATTGCTTTCATTTATTTTAAAGAAAACTTGTATGTCTCTATATTGATTTATTGTGCGACTACTACACTTTTTATATATAAGTTCTCGCAGCTACAACAAGGATTCGTAAAAAGTTCTGGATTAAAATTGAACCGCAAAAATGAATCATTGTACATGGTGGATCATTATAATCCAAGCCTTTCCTTCTATGCTCAAAAGGTGTTTTCAATAAAAGAAAAGGTAAATTCTGGTGATAAAGTTTTTAGTAAAAATCAAAACTTAAAGTCGGATTCAATACTACAAAAGGGTAATGGATATGCTGTTTGGATAAGAAAATAATCCAATCTTCTTTTTTTATTAATTTAAGTCATGCTACTTTACCTTTTAATTACTCCTCCAAATGGTTGTAGAGCGGTTTTCAAAGTCTTCATTCCCAAAATTCTAGAGCAGATTTCCATTTAATAAGTTTACTTTGGTAAATCTCTCGGTATTTGTGGATTAGCTGATGGTGTTTATGAAGAAATTGTTCATTTACTCTTTTAGTTAAGATTTGATCTCTTATTACGCTTTCAAAGGTAATAATACTTCCCACCAAGATCTTATAATCTTTGGTAATTTCTGTTTGACCAAATAATATATCGTTTTCATTTATTAGAAATTCGTAAGCGGTTTCGTTTATTGCTAGACCAGCTGGTACCCAGTTATTTTTTTTACATTCTGCTTCATATTTAAAATAATTTATGCCTTTCTTGCTGCGGTTTTCTTGACGATCTTTGATTGGATAAAAAAGATAATTTTCCGAATCGACAATATCAATCTTATAATTTGTTAAACCCATACTCATCAACCAATCGTCTGTGGTCATAGGTACATTTTCATTCAATATCCAATCAAAAATATGAAGATCATTACCTTCTTCGAAAAGAATGGCCACATGAAAACCCCAGTTAACATTCCCACTTAAGGAAAGACCGTTTGGGTCGGGTTTCCGAATACACTTTTTTGATTCTATACCCAATCTAACAGGGGCATAAATCCATATTTTTTTATGACTTACTCCCCAATCGTTCAAAACTATAGAACAAAAATGCATCAAATTATGGCAATTGCCTTGCTTATATTTATACAATGGGAAACAAAGATGCTTCAATTCTAAAAAAAGGTTTTGAAAATCAACTTTTGGGTTTTCCTTCCATTTGAATTTGTAAATTGTAGCCTGCATTTTAATAATTTAAGGAGCAAATATAATGTCATTTAAAAGCTCAAAAATGGATTTAAAATTATGTTTTTGTAATCTAATTATGAATAAAAAAACAATAATTAAACTTAGCCTTTTTCACACGCTCTTGATCAGAAAATGGTCAAAATCATGGCGATTTTTATTTACAAACCTAAAATTATTACTAAAGTATTTTTAAGAAAAAGC
>JANNWE010000091.1:0-2110 GCA_031414675.1 Cytophagaceae bacterium | reverse complement strand
AGATAAAATGTTTTAAGATTTCTAAAACCAGAAAGATGGAAAAGCACCTGTATGGTCATAACTTCAGAAGTTGAAAGTTTTGAAGGCTTATTCCTAGTTTTTGCATTAGAAAGCAACTTTTGCTTGAAAGAAGGTAAAAATTTTATACAAAAATCATCAATAGAACAAAAAATTTCGATAACTTTGAGGGACTGGAACATAGCAGAAAAATTAAGTTAAATGTTTGAAAATCAGCAGTTAAACATACTTAATTTTCTGTTATTTTCCAAATTTTATGCTTACAAAAAGCACCCAAAAAGAAATTCTCTTATATCGAACTCACGTTAAATTAAATATTGATACTCAAAAATTAAAAAAAAAAGATGCTTCTTTTGAAAACATCTTTTTTTTACACCAATTATTTCATCTAAAATCAGTCCTCTTCTTGAATATTTAAATTCTTATCAACTAACGCGTCGGCATTTCCTGCCACAGTCAATTTTATTTTCTCTTCCAAATCTAACATTAGCTCGGGGTTGTCTTTAATTAGTGCTTTTACTGAATCTCGCCCTTGGCCTAAGCGGTTTTCAGCATAAGAAAACCAAGATCCTGATTTCTTTACAATATCTAAATCTACAGCTAAATCTAATACCTCACCTGATTTAGAAATACCCTCTCCATACATTATATCAAATTCAATTACTTTAAATGGTGGAGCTACTTTATTTTTTACAACTTTAACCCTTGTTCTGTTACCAATAATATTGGCTTCCCCGTCTTTTATTTGTCCTATTCTTCTTATATCAATTCTTACTGAGGCATAAAACTTAAGGGCGTTTCCACCAGTGGTGGTTTCTGGACTACCAAACATAACGCCAATTTTGTCTCTGAGCTGGTTAATAAAAATACAGCAACAACCTGTTTTGTTGATAGTGCCTGTTAATTTTCTAAGTGCTTGTGACATTAACCTTGCTTGAAGACCCATTTTGCTATCTCCCATTTCACCTTCTAACTCGGCTTTTGGAACTAAAGCTGCAACTGAATCAATAACACAGATATCAATTGCTCCTGAGGAAATTAAATGTTCTGCAATTTCTAAGGCTTGCTCTCCATAATCAGGTTGAGATATTAATAAGTTTTTGGTATCAATACCCAATTTCTCAGCATAAGACCTATCAAATGCATGCTCAGCATCAATAAATGCGGCAATTCCTCCCATTTTTTGAGCTTCAGCTATCGCATGCATTGCCAAGGTTGTTTTTCCTGATGATTCCGGACCATAAATTTCAATAACTCTTCCTTTTGGAAAACCACCTACGCCTAAGGCTAAATCTAAACCTAAAGAGCCAGTTGAAATCACTGGTAACTCCATAACTTTGGTATCACTTAAACGCATCACCGTTCCTTTACCGTAGGTTTTATCCAGTTTGTCAAGGGTGGATTGAAGTATTTTTAACTTTTCTATACTTTCCTTTTCTGTCTTATCTGTTGCCATTTTTTTTATTTTGAATTCAAAAGCAAATATATATAATTTTTTTAGACAAGTCCTGCTAATTATATTAGCAAAAAAAATTTACCTTTTTTATTTATTAAAGGCTTTTTAAAATAAGCTCTTTCCATTGCACTTTTATCCCTCCACCAGAATGTATTTGTAAAGCTATTTTTCCGTCTACTTCTCCTATTGCTTTATCGTTTAAATAAATCATCTGCTCTCCATTTACCCAGGTGGTCACTTCATTACCTACCACCTTAATTTTCATTGTATTCCATTCACCCATTTTTACATTATCTTTTGCTGCATCGGGTTTTATCAACCATCCTCTTTTATAAGATTCATAAATTCCCCCTGAAAAATTTCCTGGAGGAGCAACTTCTGCTTGCCAACCCGATACTTTTGTACCAACTATACTCGAATGAAAAAACACTCCACTGTTGCCATTTGCTTCAGGTTTAAATTTTAATCT
The DNA here is from genome assembly GCA_031414675.1 of Cytophagaceae bacterium. Taxonomy (GTDB): domain Bacteria; phylum Bacteroidota; class Bacteroidia; order Cytophagales; family Spirosomataceae; genus Leadbetterella. Next base: position 167 of record JANNWE010000091.1, on the reverse strand, counting down.
CAGCTCAAAATCTTTAAATGATTTTTCCGTTCCCAAATAACCATATTCTTTATCTGGTCCACTTTCGCATACCAAAAGCGAATTTTCTACATACCATTTTTCGGTTCCGTAAATAACCCATCCATCTAAGTTTTTGCCATTAAACAATTTAATTTTTTTACTTGTTT
>JANNWE010000090.1:0-2942 GCA_031414675.1 Cytophagaceae bacterium | reverse complement strand
TTTAATGATTCCGCTTTTGCATCTGTATCCTGATCAAAACTATACAAGTGCCCAGTAGTAAGCTTTTCTAAAATTGCTCTAGAATGCCCTCCTCCACCAAATGTTATATCCACATATATGCCTTCAGGATTTATATTTAGTCCTTCAATACATTCCTTTAGCATTACAGGTTTGTGATAGGTGTAGTTTTCTTCCAAAAAAATCTAATGTTTAATTACGCAAAAGTACTGCTTTTTATAGATTTTTTTGGAAGATTGGTAGGATAAGAAGAAAATGGATAAAATGAGTTTAAATTTTAATGCATTTTATTTCCAAGCACAAATTACTCCGCCCATTAAACTCAAGCTAACTGCCCAATATCCTACATGAATAAATATGTATTTCCAGCTTTTGTTTTCATATAAAGCATTCATACCAATAATGGGTAGAATTAAAAATACCGTATATAATAATCCATGAAAAGCTCCATGTTTAAAAGTTCTAAATTCATTTCCATACTTAGCCATAAAATTAGCTATGTCGGCTTCAGCTGCAGTTTTAGCAGCCGCATCTGTTCCTTGAATATGATTCATAACAATAGAGGAAAGGTGCATTTGGTGTATAACTATTGGATTAACAGCGAGGGCAATCATTAATGCAAAAACCAAACTAAATCCCATGAGTTTAACCATATTCATGTTTTTCATTTTTTCTGGATCTAGATTGGCCTCTTTCATCCATACTGTGCCAAACGTCTTCGGATTATACCATAAAAAGCCAATAATAAAATTAATTATTGCTCCAGCAATAATTGCTTTGAAGTTCAATTCTACCATGATTGTAAAGTTTTAAAGGTTAATTTATCTATAAAGCTAGAAATATTATTCGTTAAATGCAAAATATTCTTAGATTATTCAAAGTCTATTCGAAGCTGCTTTACTTCTTTTTCAACAAAAAAATTAGATATTCCTACCCCAAGTAATCGTATGCCTTTGGGAAAAGGTAAAATGTTTTCAATTAGGTTTTCGATTGTCTTTTCAATAGTTTCTATTTTTGGAAAACCTGTTTCTATAGTTTTACTTCTAGAAATGGATGTAAAGTCGGCATATTTTATTTTTATAGTTAGCGTTTTGCCGTAAAGATTATATTTTTGAGTTCGGGCCATCAAATCCCTTGAAAGATTGAATAGTTCATTATATATTTCTGAAGGTAGTTCTAAATCTTTAGAGAATGTGTTTTCAACACTGATTGATTTAGTTTCACGGTTAGATTCTACTTTTCGATGGTCTATTCCCCTCGAAATATCAAAATAATAATGTCCCAATTTCCCGAAATTTTTTACTAAGAAATCTAAAGAAAGTAATTTTAAATCTTTGCCGTTTTCTACGCCTATTTTCTTAAATTTATTGGCAGTTACTTTTCCTATACCATAGAATTTATGAATGGGAAGGTTCTCTACAAATGCCTCGGCTTGAGATGGTTTGATAACACACTGTCCGTTGGGCTTGTTAATGTCGGATGCGGTTTTTGCCAAAAATTTATTAAAAGAAATTCCTGCTGAGGCGGTTAAATGGGTTTTTTCAAAAATTTTCGCTCGTATTTCTGAAGCTATTTGTGTGGCTATCTCTATTCCTTTAAAATTTTCTGTTACGTCTAAATAGGCCTCGTCTAGCGAAAGGGGTTCAATAATATCAGTATACTCATGAAAAATCTCTCGAATTTGCCTCGAAACTTCTTTGTATATCTCAAATCGTGGTTTTACAAAAATTAAATCTGGACAAAGTCTTTTGGCTGTGATGGAAGGCAATGCAGATCGTACACCATATTTTCTGGCCTCATAACTTGCCGCAGCCACTACTCCACGCTCTTCACCTCCACCCACAGCTACGGGTTTGTGTCGCAATTCTGGATTATCCCTTTGCTCTACAGACGCAAAAAATGCATCCATGTCTATGTGAATAATTTTACGAAGAATGGCCAAAGAATGATGGTTTTTGGCAATGTAGGAAAAAAAATACAAAAAATAAAAGGCGTATATTTGCAGAATGGATAATTCGTTCAAAAAATTTGATTTAAATAAACAATTGTTAATGGCAGTGGAAGAGCTGGGTTATACTGAACCTAGCGAGATTCAAGACAAGGCTATTCCGCTTATTTTGCAAGGGCACGATGTGTTGGGAATAGCCCAAACGGGAACTGGTAAAACTGCCGCTTATCTTTTGCCTATTTTGATGAAAACTAAATATGCACAAGGAAAAGACGTTCGATGCTTGATTTTTGCTCCAACCCGCGAGCTGGTAATGCAAATAGACGAGGCAATAACGCAATTAGCGAAATATACAGACCTACGTCACGTGGCATTGTTTGGTGGTTTAGGACCAAAAACCCAAATAGAATCTCTAAAAAAAGGCGTTGACATAATAGTAGCCACGCCAGGGAGGTTCATGGATTTATATCTTTTGGGGGAAATTGTTACAAAAAGTATCCAATATCTGATTTTAGATGAGGCTGACAAAATGATGGATATGGGTTTTATGCCACAGATTCGCAGAATTTTAGAAGTTATTCCCCGAAAAAGAAAGAATTTGTTGTTTTCAGCCACTTTTCAGCCAAGAGTAGAAAAGCTTTCAGAAGAATTTTTAGAAGCCCCAATCAAAGTAGAAATTACCCCTTCGGCTACGGCTGCTGAAACCATAAGCCAAAAAATTTATTTAGTGCCTAATTTCAAAACTAAAATTAACTTATTAGGATATTTGTTAGATTCAGATATTATAAGCCGAGCAATGGTTTTTTGCAGAACAAAAACAGTGGCCGATAATGTTTTTAAATTTTTAGAACGTAAGGTTCTTGGATCTGCCAATGTGCGTGTTATTCATGCCAATAAAGGACAAAATACCAGGATAAATGCCGTAGAAGATTTTAGAAACGGACAAATAAAAGTACTGGTTTCTACCGATGTGGCA
>JANNWE010000089.1:0-1636 GCA_031414675.1 Cytophagaceae bacterium | reverse complement strand
ATGGCATTACTCTGATTATTATTCTAATGCGTACGCTTCTAACCAATATTTGGCAAGTTTGGGGTTTGTAGTACTTTCCGTAAATTATAGATTAGGAATAGGGTATGGATATGATTTTCACCAACCAAAAGCCGGAGGAATTGCCGGAGCATCTGAATATCAAGATATTAAGGCAGCAGGCGAATGGCTTAAAAAACAATCATTTGTAGATATAAGCAAAATTGGTATATATGGTGGCTCTTATGGTGGATATCTAACTGCCATGGCTTTAGCTCGGGATTCAAGAACATTTGCAGCAGGAGTCGACATTCATGGAGTGCATGATTGGGGGGCAAATGCCTCCATAATGACTGCTTTTCAAAATAAAACTGAAAAAGCCCCAGATTATGAAAAAGCAATTCAAACTGCCTGGACATCCTCTCCTGTTTCGTCAATGGCCACTTGGAAATCTCCAGTGTTGATAATTCATGCCGACGATGATAGAAACGTGAGGGTAAATCAAAGCACAGATTTAATAAAAAGGCTTGATAAATATAAAATCCCATACGAATCCATGTTGATAGTAGATGATACACATCACTGGATGAATTGGGAAAATGCCATTAAAGTTTATGAAGCGACAGCGAATTACTTTGTTAGGAAATTAATGAAATAGATGAATAAAATATTCCAGAAAAGTCATTATTTTTCTTCACTTTTTAGAAAAAAAGTAGTCTTAAAAAAATAAATTAGCAGCTCATTTAACCCAAAATCTAAGTTAAGTAAATACTTGAAAAATTCAAAAGCTAACTCGTTTAAAATGATGTATGTAAAACGAAGAAGTCATTGGATTGAAAAGACGTCGCCCTCTCTTAGATTTTCGCTTTAAAAAACTCGAAGGTAAAAGAAAACCAAACAATAAAATATATTTATTTTAAAAATCATAGTTTTTTTTCAAATTCAAAAAAATCCTTTTGTAGTCATTAAGATACAATATAATAAGTATATTTCGTAGAAAATTAAGCTAAATATTAAATTATCAATACTTTAAATTATTTTTATGAAAAAGGTACACATTATTTTACTCTTTATAAGCAATCTTGTTTTTGGACAAACTTTAAAAATAGACGTAATTGTTCCAGCCACCGCCTCTAATAGTGATAATGGCTTAAGGGTTGAACTTAAAAAAGCAGATGGTTTTTTTAATGAAGCCATCAGAGCTGTGAATGTCTCAACCTCCTATAGTTATGCCGTAAGAGGTAGTCAAGGAGGCATCGGTGTAGGCGTTTATGGAAATTCAGTAAGTGGTTCTGGAATACAGGGCACTGTTGGATTACCAATAAGTAGTGTTTTCACAAGTCCAGGCCCTGGCGGTTCATCTGGAGTATTTGGATATGCTCATGACAATAAAAATGGTGTTCAAGGATATTCAATAAGTGGAGCTGGTGTTTATGGCAGTTCTGCAAACGCTGGTAATGGTGGATATTTTAGCTCTGTATCAGGCAATGGAATATATGCCTCTTCCACAACAGGAAAAGGAGTTTTTGGCTATTCTAATGGTAGTAGTGGCACAGGTTTTGGTGTTTATGGTTATGCAGAAAATAACAATGGTACCGGTGTTTATGGGGTGAGTGATGGTGGAATTGGTGTGCAGGGA
>JANNWE010000088.1:0-3557 GCA_031414675.1 Cytophagaceae bacterium | reverse complement strand
ACGGCCCGTGCGGCTGATTACGCTGTGAAAGCTTTGAAGAAAAAAGACCTTTAATTTTTTATTGCCACGAACGTTTATGGTTGCACTCGTGGCATTTTCTAATTCAAATCTCGAAACTCATTCGGCGAAACACCCACTTTTTGCTTAAAAAGCCTCGTGAAATGTTGAGGATATTTGAAACCTAATTTAAAAGTGATTTTATTCCTTGTTTTATCATCATCAAATACTTTGTTTATTGCTACCTCGATTGTGCTATTTTGAATGTGTTCCTTTGCAGATTGTCCTGTTTCTTTTACTATTCAAATTTATTTTTAAAGTTATGAAATGACCTAAGTTCACTTACTAATTAACTCCCCATCCCAAAGCATTTTAATGAATTGTTTCCAAGGAAGAATTCGAATGTCTCCAACTAACCTTGGATAGGGGTCATTCGACACCACAATTTTGTGATTTACATCATATTCTTCCGCAAATGCTTTCAATCCCTTAAGATGCCTTAATTGAACATTGTCAGTTGATTTCACCTCCACAGCTACTTCATGGTTTCCCAAAATAAAGTCAACCTCTAGCTGTGAGCTTGTTCGCCAAAAACGAATTGGATAATTAAGTCCCGAATAATTGCTGTGACAGCTGATTTCATGGTAAATAAAGTGTTCAAAGGCTAGTCCAAAACTCTCAGTTCCTGGTTCTATGTTTTTTCTCTTTAAAAGAAAATTCACTATTCCCACGTCAAAAAAGTAAAACTTTGGTGAAGAAATCACTCTTCTTTTTGGCTTTTTCTTGTAAACCTCAACAAAAGAACCCAACATGGTTTCATTGAGTATATTGAAATACTCCTTTATCACTGGACTACTTACTCCACAATCTGTGGCTATGTTGGTATAATTCAATATCTCTCCGTTTGAAAAAGCTGCTTTTTCCAAAAATTTTGAGAATACTTGAGCATTTCTAATTTTGGTTTCAGCAATTATTTCGTCTTCTAAATAACTGCCTATATAAGCTGCTAACAATATTTCTGATTTTTTTGCATCATAATGCCTCGGAATTAACCCAGAATTTAATGCTTTTATTAGGTTAAAATCAGGAATTTCAGTGGATGATAGCGGAAATAATTCATATCTTAAAGCCCTCCCTCCAAGAAGATTTACCCCCTGTTTCAATATTTTTCTAGGACTGGATCCGGAAAGAATAAACTGAGTTTCGGTGTTTTCAATAAGCCAATGAATCTCGTCTAATAATGCGGGTATTTTCTGTATTTCATCAATTATGACAGGTTCAAGAGGTTTTTCAATCAGAATAATCTCCCTCAATAAGGAAGGATTTCTCAAAAAACGTTGAAAAACATCAAACATTAGTAAATCGAATACCAATGAGTTTTTATACCTATTTTTCAATAAAGTACTTTTCCCGGTTTGTCTGGGTCCCCAAAAGAAAAAGCTATTTCTTTCAGCGTGTGCAAAATTTTGTTGCCTAGTATACATTTTCCCTTCTATTTGTCGAAACAAATATAAAAATAATTGTTAAATATATATGAAAATCTACAATATAACTTTAAAATTACATGCAATTTTAAACTAAAACTTTAAAAATACATGTAATTTTAAATAAAAATACCAAAGAAAATTCAAAAATATGGCTATTTTTACAATTATTTTCAGCTGATTAAATCACCTTTTTTTGTAAATATTTTGGGAACAACTGTCGATGACTTGGAAATTAGTTTTTAAATCTACACCCGTTTATACTGTTTTTCAAATACAGAACTATATAAACTTCAGCCCTTTTAGAATTACCAATCCTAAAGCGCATCACATAAATAAAGCTTTTAATTGCCTAGCTTTGGGTAATAAAATGATTTTTTTGAGGATTCCTTAAACTTATTTCAATACAAATCTAAAACCCAGAAACCCTCTCCTTCCTTGTTGAGAAGCATACACATAAGTCGGGTCAAAACTCAAAGCGTAAGGGTTCCCTTTGGTAGCAATTATATTCCCGTCTGCATGATACTCCACATTTTTATCGAATGGGTCATTGGCTCTCGCTATTAAAAAAGGTAGGCCTTTAGCAGGATTAAAATTTAAGAGATTTTTTACGCCTCCATACACCTCCATACCATTTTTCAATTTTCTAGAAAATTGGAGATTTTGAACCGACCATGTAGGTGAATTTAGAGGACGAGGATCTGTTTCACTTAACAAGGGTAAAAGCATTGGCCCGGAGAGATTTCCCGTGTAATCAATATTTAATTTTAACTTAGTAATTTCATAAGAAACCGTCCAGGTTCCTGTAATTCTTTCCGTTAAAAGTTGTCTAGAAGTTCTTCCATTTTCAATTTTTGAAACATCCATCAAAGTACTGCCAACCAAAATTTTTAGTCCTGAATCAAAAGCAAAATCAAGATTTAAACTTATTCCTTTCGAAACCGAATAGCCATTTAAATTTTTATAGATAATTTGATTAGGATTGGTGGTGTAATCCGGTAAAATCTGATTACTGAAATAAGTATAAAATGCAGAGGCATCCAAACCAATAAAGCCATTATTCAAAATGATTTTGTGAACAAAATTCAAATTACTATTCCAACTTTGCTCCGGTTTTAACTCTTCCGCCAGCACCACTTGTCGGGCTCCAGTGAGGGCGGCATGATCTTCCGTGAACAAATTTACGACTCTAAACCCTTTTCCAGCATTCCATCGAAACACATTTAGTTTATTTTTTGAAGCCCATTTATAGGCCAAGCGAGGAGTGAAAATATTTCCATGCTGAGCATTATAATCATATCTAAGACCAATCAATAATTTTTGATTATCCTTTATTTCCCAATCATCTTGGAGAAAAACACCCGGCAAAAAAACCTTGTCTGCTTTGTTTCGATCATTTATTATGGTGGCGGATGTATTATCATCATAATAGGTATATCTTAAGGGCATACCAACCAAAATCCCGTGGTTTTGAATTTCTTTTTCAAAAGTAAACTGAGTAAAAGCCACCTGTTGATTTGCAATATAGGAAGTAGTGCCATAGACCGAGTTTTGGTCATGGTAATTGTAGGAATACCGAAGCATAACCCTATCCTTAAATGGAAATTGATAGGCTCCTAATACCTCTGCTCTTTTAGTATAAATACTTTCCCCATATACTTGATTTCCACCTCTATATTTGCGAGACCAGTTCGTTTCTCCTCCCCAACGATCCTCATAAAAACCTCTTATTGCAATGCTTGCTTCTCTATTTTTAAGTCTTTGGAAATTCCATTTATTAAATACCGATACTCTGTTTTGTAAAGTTAAATCAGTGAATCCATCTTTATTATTATCAATCGGATTCCCATATTGATAGGTATTAAGTCCAATCAAACTACTTGCTCTTTTACTATTAAACCTAAAGCCCAAATCAGCATTAAATTCTCCCCAGCTTGTGCTAAAAGCATCAGCTGAAAACCTCGGAGCATTTTTGGTGTTTTTAGTTATTATATTTATCAACCCTCCTATTGCCTCGGAACCATAAAGGGTGGAGGCAGGTCCTTTTACAATTTCAATTCGCTCAATTAAACTATT
>JANNWE010000087.1:0-11427 GCA_031414675.1 Cytophagaceae bacterium | reverse complement strand
CGAGCACGCGCGCGCCGGGAACGCGCACGAACAAACACTGATTATCGTCCAGCATTTCCAAACGAACCGGTAGCCCTATTTCCAATATTTTCAAAGGTACGCTGTGCTATGGCCTCATTATTAAAACAAAACAAAAAGAATAAAATAAATATAAAATAAAAACTTTTCAAATTTTCTTAATTGTTTGGTAAAAAATACCGTTTATTAAATTATTGTAATAGGAGAAATAAAGTTTTTTTCAATATTAAAACATTTAAATTTAAACTTTTGATGTACCTATTAATTTTTAATTTTCTAACAAAAGCATTAATTTTGTGAAGCAAAATTAAAACAAAGTATAGCTTTAACGAAGTTTTACTCCCAAAAAAGATAAAAATAAAATAGGTTTCAAAAATAATGAAGTTAATAAATCTTAAATTCCCTTTTTTTCTAACCGTATTAGCTGTTGGACTCTTCGGTTTATTTAGTTTTTCTGTGCCAATAATTAATAAACTTGGCATAGTTGTACTAGATGCTGGCCATGGGGGAAAAGATCCGGGCACTGGAAACGGCAAAGAAAAAAAATATGCGCTTGATATTACTCTTTTAATTGGTCAAAAAATAAAAGCAAATTACCCAAATGTCAAAGTAATTTATACGAGAGACAAGGACGAATTTGTGCCCTTACATGAAAGAGCCGCAATTGCAAATAGAAATAAAGCTGACCTTTTTATTTCTATACATTGTAATGCTAACACCCAATCCTCCAAGCTTTCTGGTACGGAAACCTATGTAATGGGTCTTCATAAAACACAAGAGAATTTAGATCTGGCAAAAACTGAAAATAACGTAATTTTACTAGAGGATAATTATAGCAAAAGTTATAAAGGATATAATCCAAAATCGCCTTTGGCACATATTATGCTTGCTAATTATCAAAATGCATTTATGAACCAAAGTTTGGAGTTTGCATCGAAAGTAGAAAAAAACATGGATAAAATTGGCTACCGGAGTAGAGGGGTAAAGCAAGCTGGTTTTATTGTTATTTGGGAAACTACCATGCCAAGTGTACTTATTGAAACAGGGTATTTAACTAATGGTTTAGATTTAAAGTATTTAGGTAGCACTGAAGGTCGAGAAAAAATAGCCTTTGCAGTATTTAAGGCTTTTGAAGATTATAAAAAACAATTAGAAAATTAAAACTGTAATTTAAATTGGAGTAAATTGCATCATAATTTTTAAGCAAAAGATAAATAGTATAAAATGACAATTAAAAAAGAAATAAAAGTAGGGTTATTAGGGCTAGTTGCTTTGATTGTCTTTTACATTGGTTTTAATTTCTTGAAAGGCTTAGATTTGTTTTCAACAGTTGTAGAGTATCAGGTTCAATATAACGATGTTCAAGGCCTAGAAATATCTAATCCTGTTACTTATAATGGTGTAAATATTGGAAGGGTTTTAAAAATGACGCCCAATTATAAAAAAAACGTAGTGGACGTAACTTTAGCGATTAACAAGAAACTTAGTGTTTCGGAAGGCACAATTGCAATTTTAGGTGAGAATGGACTTATCGGTGGTAAGCTTATTAAATTAATATTAGGTAAGGGCAAAAAGCTTAAAGATGGAAGTTTATTGGCGAGTTCTATAGAAACGGGTTTAATGCAAAATGTTCAAGATAAGCTCACCCCTACATTAAAAAATGTGGATTCGCTTTTAATTACTGTAACTTCTATAGTAAAAGAATTTAGTTCAACTGGAGACGCTCTTAAGTTGCTTATGGCCAATGCAACTCAAACAACTACGGGAGTTAATGCTGTAATTGGAAACAATGCATCAAACCTTGGAAAAATAACAAGCAATGCAGCGTTATTAACTGAAAACTTAAATACACTTTCTAAAGGCCTAGACCAGCAAATAAAACCTTTGCTTATCAAAACTGGCACTTTTGCTGACTCATTAAATCAATTGCAACTAGGCAAGACGGTATCTAACTTAAATGCCACTATAAAAGGATTAGAAACAATTGTTAAAGAAATTAATTCCGGAAAAGGAACTATTGGAAAATTAGCTGGAGACGATTCTTTATATACCAATTTGGATAGAACAGCGGCATCTTTAAATCTTTTACTTTCAGATATGAAAGTAAATCCAAAAAGATACGTTCATTTTTCATTGTTTGGGAAAAAAGAAAAAAAGTAAGTCTTTAAAAGACCTTTCCTCTACTTGTTAAATTTTATTTTATTTCCATTTTGTTAAGTCAATATTTGGAAAAATGAAGTACTACTAAAGAATCATCCTCAATTTTTTATTCTATTTGGTCGTGAATTTCTATTAGCCTTTCCACAAATGCTAAAATTTCAGAGTGAGAATTATACAGGGGAGCAATGCCTATTCGAATAAAATTGGGAGGTCGAAAATCAGGTATAAAGATTTTTTGATTCGGCTCAGGATTTAAAAGCTTCTCAATATAAAGCGATGCATTTTCATGAGAGAGTGTCACGTGAGAGCCTCTTTCCTCGTTTTTCCTCGGCGAAACTAAATTGAAACCTTTTGCTTCTAAAAATGCATCAAACAGCTCGATAAAAAAATTACTTATTGAAATACTTTTAGCCCTAAGATTTTCCATACCCGCTTCCAAAATAATTTGCACCCCGGGTACTATTCCAGCCATTGAAAGGATATTTGGTGTGCCAGTTGCAAATTTTCCTATACCTCCCTTTTCAGCATAATCCTGTTCGAAATTGAACGGCTTCTGATGACCAAACCAGCCTTGGATAGGATTGTGAAATCTTTCAATTAAAGCTTTTTCCACATATAAAAATGCAGAAGATCCAGGGCCGGAATTTAAAAATTTATACGTGCATCCTACCGCCATTTTACAACCCATAGCTTTTAAATTAAGCGGTATTGCACCAACACTATGGCTTAAATCCCAAAGGACCAGAACCCCCGATTTTTCAGCTAATTCATTAATTCTTTTCATGTCATACACATACCCACTTTTGTACATCACATGGCTTAGACAAATTAAAGCTACCTCGGAATGTATTGATTCTTCTATTTCTTTTATAGATAGCCCAAATTCATTTTTAGATTTGAGTTTTAACAAGGTATGATTAGGAAAAGCAGTTTGGCAAAGGCCTTCTAAAATATATTGATCAGTAGGAAAATTACTTTGGTCAGTAATTACAACTTTTCGATTTTTTTGAAATTCTAAAGCTGCAAATGCCAACTTATAAAGATTTAAAGATGTATTATCAGCAACACAAATTTCGTCTGAAGAACAGTTTACCAGCTCTGCTATTTTTGAAGCAACTTTTTGTGGTAAGTCTATCCATTGATCTTCCCAGCTACGAATCAAATTACTTCCCCAGTCATTTTCAATAGTATTTGACAATTCATTTAAAGTAATTTTTGGTAGCCTACCCAAAGAATTTCCATCAAAATATACCTCATTTTCTTTTTCAAAAAACCTTTCTCTGAAACTAAAAAGTACATCTTGCTGATCTAAAAATATAGCCTTTCCCGAATATTGATTCTTATCTTTTTGCATAAAGTTTTAGTATATTTGGCAAAATTCTATCTACCCATTGTTGATACATTAATGCGGAAGGATGTAAACCATCAGAAGCTATCAATTTTTCGTTATTCACTCTAGAAATATCGGTAATATCTATAAAAATTATGCCTTTTGCCAAACAAACTTCTTTTTTTATTGCATTAAATTGATCTATTTGTTTGGCAATTAGTGCCTTATCTCTACTTTTTGCAAAAGGAGTTACTCCCCAGTCGGGTATAGAAACCACAAAAACACCGCTTTTGCCTTTTTTAGAAAACCCAATAGCCACATCTAAAAGGTCGATAAACTCACTTTCAAAAACTTTAGAATCTCTGCCTCTATATTGATTATTTACACCAATAAGTAAGGAAACCATGTCAAATTTTTCATTCACATTTTCCTTTTTTATTGCAGACATCAGTTCGTCAGTTGTCCATCCAGTTTTTGCAATTATTTTTGGAGAATCAAAATTAAGTTTTTGAACTTTTAATCTTTCTACTAATTGAATGGGCCACCTATCTCGTACATTCACACTTTCTCCAATTGTGTAACTATCCCCTAAAGCCAAATAACTAAAAACTTGAGTTGACGAACTGCTCACAGCTCTACTTTGTTTACAATTTGAAATCATGAAAATTGAGAATACTAAAGATGATAATTTTAAAATAAATTTCATAGGAAATAAGATTATTCGATGGCTTTTATAGTATACCCTTCATTTTTAAGCAATTGCAAAATTCCGTAATTACCAGATAAATGCCCTGCTCCAACCGCAAAAAAAGTTGATTTCGTTTTGGAAAAATCTTTGATTTTTGAGATCCAATCTATGTTTCTTTTGGTAAGTAAAATCTCTTCAAAATCTTTAAACATTTGGTCTGAGTTAGAAACTAAATTCTCTAAGCCAGAAATGTCTTTAGAGAGATACAATTTCAACATTTTTTGCATCTCTTCTTTACTTTCTTTTACATCCTTAATATTTTCCAATAAATATTCCGCTTGTATTTTATAAGGAATAGCATCAAAAATTCCCATTTGAAACTCAAAAGTTTCTAAGCCAAAAACTTCCTTACTTTGCATTTTCGCTAATTTCATTAATTCCAATTCAAAAGCAACTACTTGGCAATCTAACAATTTAGGAATAAGGAGAGAATACAACATAAATGGCTTAAAGCTGGCAATCATGCCAAGTGACATTTTTAACGAATCTGTAAAGTAATTTTCAATAACTACATAATCAGATTTAGAATATAAATCTTTTAATACGGTTCCGTTTTTCATCTTAATACCTGCCATCATAGCATTCATCATTTTAGGATCGTCCATATCAAGCTCTAAAACCAATTGTTCTGTGTTCTGAAGTTTACTTTTTGTTGAATCCGATAAAACAAAATCCGACTCACAAAGCATATGAAATGTTCCGAAAACATACGATGGAGCCCTAAGCCCTTTGCCAGATATTTCATACAAAAGAGCATTATCTTGTGCATAGGAATACCCAAAAGTAGTTTGAAATAAGAGTACAGAAATGGCAAATTTTAACATTATCAAAAATAATATAGAATAACCAAAAAGTTAATTATATGTTACCTAAAAAATCAATTTAATAAGCCTGCACCCCATTGTTGTTTATAAAAAGTTTGAAGATATTTTACTCTTAATTGCTGCAATTTGATTAGCCCTTCTAAAAGTTTAATTTCTCTGCTATTTATTAAAAACAAGGAGCTTTCGCCTTGATTAAACCTCAATTCTTCATTTTTTAACAATTGTTGATAATTATTTACTAAAGAAAAAGCATTCTTAATTTGAATTTCAAAAAGACTTAATTGAGCAGAATACTGGCGAATCTTGCTTTCGATTTCCCAAGCTTTATTGCTAACAAAAGAGTTGGTTTCCCCAATTTTAAAAATAGTTTTCTGATAATTCCCTCTTCCCTCTCTAAGTAGTAAAGGGAATTTCATGTCTAAACCAAATTTATAATTATTGTTGAAATATGGGGAGGCTCCATATCCAAATCTATAAAAATCTTTTGCAAGCAAATTCATTTTTAAATTCAATTCGGGAAGAAGCGATTGGGCTTTTAACTTTTTCTCCACTTGTAAACTTTGAAGTTTAAAATTATATTGGTTTAATTCAGGATGATTTGCTTTTGCTGACTCTATCAAAGTATTTAAGTCTTCTGATCTCATAAACTGAGTAAATTGTATAACATCAGGAATATTTTCGTTTGGCAATAAATACGCTTGTCCTTGTTCGCTCCAAAGGTATTTTGAAATCTCTAATTGGCTAGTTTGCAAATCAATTAGAGCGTCATTGAGCATTAATTCAATGTTTTGAACTTGAGTAAATGCTTCTAAAGTGTCGGCAACTGCTCTATCTCCGTTATTAAATGCTAACCGTAATAAGTTCAAACGTTGTTTTGCATTAATTAAATTTTGATTGAAAATTGTAAAAGATTGAAAAGCACCAGTCCAAGACCAGTATGCCAATGATGCATCTAAAAACAAATCATTGAGCATTTGCCGCTTTTCTTGTTCAGTTTGTAACTTAAAAATTTCAGATTGACGAAGAGTGGCTCGTTGTTGATCAAAAAACAGTCCTTTTAAAACTGGCAGTTCGACACCAGCATAACTTAAGCCCCCGGGTGTAAACTCAGGATTTGGGAATGCCCCGCCACTATTTTCAATTCCGGTTTTAATAGAAAGACCATAAGGAGTTTTCATTTTTAATTCAGAATTTCGGTAATCAAAATAACTTTTTCCATCTAAGGTTTTTTGGTTATTTTCTTGCATAAAAACCGGATCAAAAGCTCCTTTTGATGCCAAAATATTGGCTACGGACTGCTTTATTCTAAAATCAGCTTGTTTAGCGACAGGGTGATTTTTAGCTACATCTGAAAGAAATGTTTCCATGGTATAATACTTTTGAGAGAAAAGATACCAAGGGCAAAAAATCAATACAATTAAAACAATTCTTTTTTTATTAATACGCATATTGTGTTCCTAAGTGATAATAAAAAATAATAGCAATTATAAATTTATTTCATTTTCCGGTTTTAATTCCGTTGGTTTTTGCTATGTAATACTCTGGTGGAAATCCATTTATGTTACGCCATAATTCATACCAAATTGGAACATCCTCTAAAAGAGCAATTCCATTGGCACCTCCACCAATACGCAATGATGTGGGCCATTTTTTATCTTTTTCGTCTTCAATTACCAAAATTCTAAACATTCCATTTGAACTTATGGATGTTTCTACCGCGGAAATAACTCCACCAAAAGTACCGTAGCTGGTAGAGGGCCATCCAGAAAAAACAATGGCAGGAAAACCATCAAAAACAAAACGAACATTCTCTCCTCTAGCTACCAAAGGCAAGTCCATGGGGTTAACAAACATTTCTACAGCAAAAGTGGAGTTAATCGGAACAATTTCCACAATCATCTCCCCTTCTTTTAATATCTCTCCTAAACCCGCTTTTTTTGCCTTCGTAATTTGTCCGCTTTGAGGGGCAGTAATGAAGTATAATTGACGTCGAGCATCGTAATTACTAAATGCATTTTCTAATTTTGCAACTTCTGCTTCGGTACTTGCAGCATCTGAAAAACTTGAGAATCTTTCACCTGAAGCTTTGGCAATTTTATCGTTATATTCCTGAAGAATTGCATTTTTTTCAATACGCAAATTTAAAAACTCTTGTTTGCTCTGATTAAACTTATTTATTGCACTATTTAGCTTAGCTACGCCATCTTGATAAATCACCGACCTTTTTTCAAATTCAATCAGTGATATTACTCCACTGTCTAACATCACCCTTGCCCCAGTTATTTGTCTTTTATAGGCATCTAAGGCATTTTTTGCAGCTGCAACATCTACACTATCACTTGAGATTTTTAGTCTTTGCTGACCAATTTTATTGTCTACTGAAAGTAATTTAAAGTTTTTCCCGCTTTCTAAAGCAATTACTTGGTTGTCTGTGGCTCCAACTTTACCCATATAGGCTTCAATACTTTTATTCTTGGCTGCAATTTGCTGCTGTGTTCTTTGAAGTAGAATTGGGTCTAAATATTCTGCTTTTACTTCGCCAAGTTGAAGTATGGTATCTCCTTTCTGAACAAAATCGCCTTCTTTTACATACCATTTAAGTAATTTTCCCGGAATTATGGTATTCAATTCTTGAGGTCGATCCTCTTGCCTTCTGGTAGTAACTTTACCTTTTGCCCTTATATTTTGGGTCCATGGTAAAAATAATATAATGGAAGCCAATAAAAATAAACCCAAAAGCCAATATTTAACAGTACTTCTTTTGCTGATTTGGTAAATAGTTGAGAAACTTTTAATCCCATCACTTTTTATTTTTTTCTCGAAATCTATATCTAAAAAATTTCCCATTATTTCATAATTTTACCGTTTTCTATTCTAATAATCCTATCAAATCCAACGAAACTTTCTTCAGTTACACCAGTGGAAACTAAAGTCAAGGACTTTGTTTTTAAATATTCTTTTAAAGTCTTTTTCTGATTTTCAGTAAAAAACACAAATGGGTTCTCTAATAGTAAAAGCTTATTTTCACCCAACAAAGCCCTATTCAACAATATTTTATGCTTAATTTCCTGCGAAAATTTAATAGCCTCAGGATCTATAATCGTTTCCAAGCCTTTATCAAAATCTTGAATAATTCCTAACAATCCCGTTAGTTCAGCCACTTTTAATATTTCATCAATGGATATTGAATGGCTACCTATCGAAATGTTTTCTAAAAGAGTCCCTTTAAACAAATCTTGTTTACTTAAGAATATTCCAGTTTTTGCACGGATTGTAGATTGGTCATAATTTTTTATGGGAATTCCATCGATTAATATTTTTCCAGTAAACTCCCTAAAAGCTCCTGTAATGAGCCGTAAAACTGAAGTCTTTCCTGAGCCTGACTTACCCATAATCCCTACCCATTCTCCAGATTTTATTGATAAATTTATATCAGTAAGGACATCATTGCGATTGTCATAAGAAAAATTAACATTTTCAAAAACTACTGCTATTCCATTAGTGTTTGAAGAAAGACTTAACTTGCCAAATTCTTCTAATTTTGCTTCAGCTACTTTATTTAATTTTTCTACTGCCGTTAATGATTCATACACTTGATCCATGCTATTTACCAATTTTTCTACTGAAGCAATTATTGATAATATGACAATATCGGCCGCAATAAATTGTCCAATATTAATCTCTTGATCTACTAAAAGGGTAACACCTAAAATTAACATTGCTGCTGTAATTAGCAATTTGAATACAATCAAACTCCAATACTGAATCTCTAAAACTTTAAAATGGCTAGTTCTAGCCTTTAAATAACCTTTTAACAAATCGTCGGTTCTATCAATATTAAGGGTGGTACTTTGAGCAAACTTAAATGTTTTAACTCCGCGGGCAATTTCCTCAAACCATGCTCCAATTTTAAATTTATAATCACTAGTTTCTAATGAAGTTTTAAAGCCATTATTAGAAGTAAACCTCAAGATTAAAATAATAAAAAATAGTAAAACTAAGCCAAAAGCTATAAATAATGGATGATAAAAGGCCAATAAAATGGTACCTAAAACAACTTGAATTACAGCTGCTGGAATATCAATTAAAATTTTTCTTAAACTTTTTTGTAAGGTTGTAATATCAAAAAAACGATTTACAAGTTCAGGCAAATAATAGGTCTCTAACACCGAAATATCTAATTTTGGTATTCTGCTCCCATATTCTAAGGCATAACGAACAAATATTTTTTGTTCAATTTTTTCAATTAACTGTAGCTGTCTAATCTGAAGCAAGCCATTTAAAAATGTTCCCAAAACTACCAAAAACACCAAAACAATGATGGAATCAGACATAGAAGCCGCCATCACAAATCCTATAATAGATTGAATACCAAGTGGTAATGACAAGGAAACAAGACCTGCAAAAATTGAAAATATGTAAATATCGTAAATGTCGCTCTTATCTAAACTTAATAATTTAAAGATCCTCCTTACTGCAGGACCCATTCTTGTGCTTATATTTTCGTCGTTTGCCATACCTTTGTTTACCCTATTATTTTTTACTATCTTTTGTGATAGTATTACTACGAACAAAAATACTATTACTTTTGTTCTACATCAAATTAATTTTTTAAAAAGAATAAAATGCTAATAGATTTTAAAATAAAACAGAACCCAAAATTATTTATCAAAGACCCTGAGGGATCGGAAATGGGAAAACAAATTGTTGCAACAGCAATTGGTCTTCTTCAAGAAATTGGGTATGAACAATTTACTTTTAAAAAATTAGCATTTAAAATACCTACAACGGAAGCCACAATTTACAGATATTTTGAAAATAAACATAAATTATTAATCTATCTTATAGATATATATTGGAGCTACATCCATTTTCAAATAGTTTTTAATTTAAATAACGTTTCGAATCCAAAAGAAAAAATTAAAAAGATAATTGATCTTTTAGTTTGGGAAGATAACTCTGAAAGCTTTCTTAGTGAATTAGATCAAAAAGGGCTTTTTTATATAGCAATAGCAGAAGGAAGCAAAACATATCTATCAAAAGATGTAGATAACTTAAATAAAGATGCATTTTTTAAACCTTATAAAGATATATGTGAAATGATAGAAATGGTTTTTAAAGAGTATAATTCAAATTATAATTATTGCAAATCTCTTGCTAGTACATTAGTAGAAACCTCCCATTCTCAATATTTCTTTATGCATCATTTACCTAGATTAAGTGATTTTTCTAAAAATAAAAACCCAAAAGAGCTAGAAGTATTTTTAGAAAATTTGGTTTTTGGAGCCTTGAACAATTGAAATAAACTTAAATACATTCCATGATTTATCTAAAAATGCTATTTAATTCTGCTTATTTAAAAACAGAATTTAAGTTTTAAATGTCCCAAAATGTAAAATTTCATTATTCTTTACTTTCTATCCTATACTTAAATTTTGGTTTACTAGAATTTGAACTTAATTTTACGTTAAATTAATCAACAAAGAATGAAAAAAATATTGCTTTTCTTAAGCCTTCATACATTTGCAATTCAAGCTCAAAAAAACTTATTACCATCTCAAGATATTATGGCTGGTAAAACACCAGAAAACTTTTATCAGACTCTTCCATCCGTAAATAGGTGGCTATCAGAAGATAAAGTTTTGGTTTACATGAAAAAAACCAGCACAGAAAACTTAAAGAATGTAGTATTAAATTTAAAAACTAAAGAAGTTAATGATGCTACATCAGAAGAAATTTATTTGGCTAAAAGTACTGTAAAAACAGTGTATCTAAAAAATGGAGATCTTTATTATAAAAGTGCGGCAGGTGAAAAACGACTGACACAAGACCAAAATCAAGAAGAAAAAAATCCGCAGTTTTCTCCTGACAGTAATTATGTTGCATACACCAAAAATAATAATTTATATACTTATAATTTAAAGACCGATAAAGAAACCCAGTTAACCATTGACGGCACCAAAACTACACTTAATGGCTTTGCCACATGGGTGTATTGGGAAGAAATATTTGGTAGACCTACATTATTTCGGGCTTTTTGGTGGAGCCCTGACAGTAAAACAATTGCGTATATGCGATTTGATGAGTCAAAAACAGAAATGTTTCCTTTGTATAACAGCGAAGGACAACACGGATTTATTGAAGAAACCCGATACCCGAAAAGTGGCGACCCAAATCCAACAGTAAAACTTGGATTTGTAGATGCAGAAGGTGGAAACACTACTTGGGCAGATTTTAATACGAAAGAAGAACACTATTTGGGGTGGCCAGAATGGATGCCAGATGGTAGTGGCTTAATGGTGCAATGGATTAATAGAGGAAATGACAATTTGAAACTTTTTAACGTT
>JANNWE010000086.1:0-1771 GCA_031414675.1 Cytophagaceae bacterium | reverse complement strand
TAAGTTTTTTCCAACGAGATTACTAAGGAATTCTTTGGAGAAATTATTTCCTATTAACGTTATTTTTTCGTAGCCATTTTGGATTACTTCATGGGTTTGACCAAATTCTTTTTTACTAATTAATGCATCAATTTTTAAACTATCTTTGATTTTGTCTAAAAACAGTTGCGGCAAATTTTCACTAATAATTCCAATGTGTTTGTTTGGTTCTTTTATTTGCCATGTTGGTGGAAAAATTAGAATTACAATGGAAAGCCACAATGCAAAATTCAAAATGGCTTTTAGAATTCGATTTTTTATCGGGCTTTTATAGAATACCCAATAGATTTGCAGGACTATTAAAATAGCTAGTAAAAAGATTAGAATACTATTCCAGAATTTTTCGTTTTCCAATTGGTGTTTTTTATAGTTTTTTCCAAAATAATTTTTCTAAGGCTAAATTGTTTTTATTGGAAGTTGAAACGTTTATTTTTGAATTTTCAAATTCAACCATTTTTAAAAGTCCAGATTTCAATTGCTCAATTTCTTTTTTATTTAATGTCTTCATATTAATCTTTTTTCTTAAAAGGCTTAAAAATTTTAAGTCCAAAAAACGGTCAGATATAGTATTGTTGGAATAGTGTTGCCCAATTACAAGAAGTTTTGCTTGTTCCATCTTAGTAATTGAATTCTTGTCCATACATCCAATTGTCTCAGCAACTAGATTTCTGATTTCATTCGAATTTAATTTCTTTTTGTAATTCTGGGTGTCATTAAATTTTGTTAGTTCTCCGGTTAGTCTTTTTTCTTTTTCTTTAATGGGAGGAGGGTCAAAGCCGGATTTTTTAACATAGGCTCGAGCTTTTTGTTGTGCTTTTTTTAAATAGTCTAAGGCCTTATTTTCGAAAGGTATGGCTTTTTCGGGCTCATTTAGTCTTAGATGAAGCTCAGATTGCCACATTTGTTCTAAAGCCATTTTTAATAGACTTCGGGTAGATTGTTCAAAATAGGTATTCATTTCTCCGTCGTCGTGTGCATGAACATACTCTTCCAAAAGAGATGCTAGAGGGTCTTTTTCAGCCAAATTTGAATTTTCCTTTTGTACATGATTATGTTTTTCTTCCTGTTTATTCTCATTTTTATGTTCACCTTCCGTATCATGAGCATGCACAAAACCCTTTAACATATCCGCATTACTTTCATTTTCTTCAGGATCATGCGACGCCCCAGTAATATTGCTTTCGAATTCTTCACCTAAATATTGCCCATAACGTAGTCGTAGAGCTTTTTGATCAAATCCTATTTCGTTTGATTTGGAATTAAAAACTGCAACATTTGCAGTTTTTCTAGTTTTAATAAGTTTTTGAGTATCAATTATTATTTGTCTTTGGCTCCTAAAATATTCTGGAAGGATATTCATAGCCATAGTTGGCAGTTCGGTTTCATCATTGGATGTTGTGTCTTTATAAACTACAAAATAGGTATCTGATTTACTAAAATTGGGTTCTGGTTTTTTATTATCAAACGCTGCCCAATAATAATATAGCTCATCTCCTGGTGCAAAATTTAATGCACTTAAGTTGATACTTTTCTTTAAATTTTTTGATTTAAAATTTTCTTCTGTAATTGGGATTTTTACTTCTCTAAATTTTATATTTTCCCCAGAACCTCTGGCAACTGTAGCGATTAAATAGCTATTTGAAATTAAGAAATCATCAGAAATTTTAGCGGATATACTTAATGTTTTTGAGTCTTTAAAGGTATGGTATTTAAATAGTTCTTTGGTTTCGGG
>JANNWE010000085.1:0-4750 GCA_031414675.1 Cytophagaceae bacterium | reverse complement strand
AAGACTGGAAAGTGGGCAAAGGCAATAATGAGCAGGTCATATTGTGGTGGTGGTGCGACGCCCTTTTTATGGCTCCACCCCTGTTGACCAAATATGGTGTTATGAAAAAGGATATGAAGTATTTAGATGAAATGCATAAGTATTATTTGGAAAGTTATAATTTACTTTTTGATAAAGAAGAAAATCTGTTTTACAGAGATAATCGCTTTTTGCCAACAGGTTCGGTTAAAGATTTGAAGGAGCCAAGTGGTAAGAAAGTATTTTGGTCCAGAGGAAATGGTTGGGTCTTAGCCGGATTAGCCCTTTTGTTAGAAGATATGCCAAAAAACTATAAGCATCGTCCATTTTATGAGGATTTATTCCAAAAAATGTCAGCGAGAATTCTTCAATTGCAACCAGCCGATGGTTTATGGAGAACCAGTTTATTAGCACCAGAAAACTTTGCTCATGGCGAAGTAAGCGGAAGTGGTTTTCATACATTTGCATTGGCATGGGGAATAAATAATGGACTTTTAGATAAGTCAATATATAAACCCGCTGTTTTAAAAGCTTGGAAAGCTATAGCGGAATGTCAGCAAGAAAATGGAAAAGTGGGCTGGGTTCAAAACATAGGTTTCGATCCAAAGCCTGCAGATAAAGATAGTTGGCAAAACTTCGGTTCTGGAGCTTTTATAATGGCAGGAAGTGAAATGTTAAAATTAAAATAAAATAATAAATCATGTTTTATAGGTATGATTTCTATTTTTTGTTTTCTAAATTAGTAACTCAGTATTTGTTAGTAAATTAAAGTCATTTTAAAAAATATATTTTAAATATGTTTTTTAAAAAGGTAGGCAATAATTTATTTAATCATTTATCTGAATAAGCACATTGTAAATACTTTAAGGTTTCAAATAGATGGAAAAAGTTTTTTTTAAATCACATTTTCTAACAGCAAGTTTAATAGCTTTTTTAGTCTTTCAAAACTGTTCAAAGGTAGGAGAAACACCTACACCTGCTACTTCTCCACCTACAGTGGTGCTTCCACCTGCTATAAATCCTTCCCCTATTAATTCAGTTTTTAAACATCCAGGTTTATTGGTTAGTAAATCTCAAATAGATTTTATTAAAGACAAAATTAAATTAGGAGAAGAACCATGGAAAACGGCATTTGAAAAATTAAAATCTTCTAAATATTCTTCATTAACGTATGCCTATAAGCCCTTTACTAATGTAGAATGTGGTAGTTACAATAACCCCAATGTTGGTTGTAATAACCATGTAGAAGATGGGTCAGCAGTGTATTGCTATTCCCTTCTTTACATTTTCACAAATGAAGAAAAATATGCAATAAAAGCCGTCGAAATAATTAATGCTTGGTCGGCTGTTTATGAGAAAAACACAAATTCCAATGCTAACCTGGTAGTTTCGTGGGCTACTCCATGGTTTGTAAACGGAGCTGAACTTTTAAAATCATATTACCCAGGTTGGAAAAAAGAAGATGAAACCCAATTTATAAAAATGTTGGATAAGTTTTTACCCTACATTTTAAATGAATTTTCTGCTGGCAATAATTGGATTCAATCAGCCATCGAAGCTCATTTTGCGATAGCTGTTTTTAAAGACGATAAAATTTTGTTCGACAAAGCTGTTGAACGTTGGAAGACAAGAGTAAAAACCTATATTTATCAAACTACTGACGGTCCAAAACCAATCAACACCTTAAATAAAACGGATGCTCAAATGGAGGCAATTTGGAGATCAACTTCAACAGGTACAATTTATGTGAATGGACTTTGTCAAGAAACTTGTAGAGATTTAGGACATTTGGGTCTAGGATTTAATTCAATGATGTATGCTGCTGAAATCGCTTATCAACAAAACGTAGATTTATTCAGTTTGGAAAAAAAACGAATTACCGATTTAATGGAACTACATGCCGCCTGGATGACAGGGACGGTAAAAGTTCCCAGTACTATTTGTGGAGGTGTTATTAAAGTGAGCGAACCTGATGTTGAAGGAATTAAAGTCGGAGTTGGAGGAGGACAAACTCCTTGGGATATAGCCTACAATCATTTTCATGACCGCTTGAAATTCGACCTGCCAAATACTGAAAAAATGCTTTTTAAATCTCGGCCACAAAGTATTGCAAGGTGGGTGTCGAAGGGTGAAACATTGACCCATGCAGGCCGTGCTTTTTAAGAGAGTTTTTAATCCATCGGGAAATAATGCCTGTCATACATTAAGTGTATTGTTTTTGACATGTGTTTTTCATTTTAATGTTAGCGGACAAAGAATGGCCAACTCCTTAAGTCAAGGGAAAATACTTTTCGAAACTCAATGTGGTTCATGTCATGGTATTTCCAATGGAAATTTTGGCCCAAAACTAGGGGGAGTTCATGCCACGAGACCCATTCAAGAACTGTACTGTTTCGTAAAAAATCCCGAACAATTTGTAAAAAATGGTGATGCGAGGACTAAGTATTTTTTAGAAAAATATAAAACGGTCATGCCCGCTTTTGGGCATTTAAAGGATGTTGAAATTAAATCAATTTTTGACTTTATAAAACAACAAAGTGATATCTTGAAGGAAAGCCCCTTAATTGTTGAAACGATAAGTGCAAATTCAGCAAACAAAAGATATTCCCCAGCTATAAAACCCTCCACCTTATGTATTGAATTAGAAGAATTTATTAACTTTCCCAAGCAGCCTAATACGCCACTCGATAAGGGAATTGCCACACTGAGAAGTTCCCCTCGGCAATTGACCGAAATATTTGTGAGTGATCAAATGGGGCTTATTTATCGCTTAAAGAATAAACAAAGGCAAGTTTATTTCGATATTAGAAAATTTAAATCAGAGTTTATTTTTTCGCCAGGAATAGGAACAGGTTTAGGTAGCTTTGATTTTCACCCCGATTTTATAAAAAATGGCATATTTTATACCACGCATGCAGAGCCATTTACAAACAAACCTGCCATCAACAGTAAGGCTTGGGCAGATTCTATTGGGGTTGGCTTGCAATGGGTAATTACAGAGTGGAAACAAAAAAACCTCAATGATTCGCTTTTTGAAGGCACAAATAGAGAAGTGCTGCGATTTAACACCCCAACTACTGCCCATGGTGGACAAGACCTGTCCTTTGTCCCCAATTTATCTAAAACTGATGCTGATTATGGTCTTTTATACCTAGGTATTGGAGATGGGGGTTCAAATAATATCAAATTACCAGAGCTTTGTCATTCTCCAAAATCGCTTTTAGGTACTATTATTCGCATAGATCCGATGGGCAAAAATGGAGTCTTTGATTCCTACGGCATTCCAATTGACAATCCTTTTGCAAACCAAGCCGAAGCAGGAATTCAGAAAGAAATCTATGCTTTTGGTTTTAGAAACCCGCATCGTCTTGCTTGGTTTGATGGAAAATTTTTGGCTGCCGACATTGGCGAAGCAAACATTGAGGAAATAAACTTGATAAAGAAGGGCGGAGATTTTGGCTGGAGTCAACAGGAAGGTGCTTGGGGGGTAAAAACTAAAATTGACAAAACAGTTTTGTTTGAAATTTCGGAGGAGGAAAAGCAAAGATATATTCTACCGATTGCCCAATACGACCACAATGAAGGCAAAGCCATTAGTGGAGGCTTTGTGTACAGGGGCTATTTGACAGCCTTAGAAAACAAATATATTTTTGGCGATATTGTGACCGGAGATCTTTTTTATATGGAAAGCCAAAACCTGAAAGCCGAAAATGATATTTTTAAAATAAGTATTATTTCTGATGACAAAGAAACCACGCTTAAAGAGTTAGCTAATCTTAAACGAGCCCATTTGAGAATCGGCTATGATGCCCAAAGTGGAGATTTGTTTTTGATGACAAAAAATGACCAAACCATGAGAAGAGTCAAAAAAGCGTATTTTAAATAAAATTCTTGATGAAAAAAGTACTTCTAGTATTCTTATTATTTGGAGTGTTTAAAAATAGTTTCTCTCAAAAATGGGAGTCTTTATTTGATGGAACAACCTTGAAGGGTTGGACGGTTGTTGACCCTCCTGTTGATTTGAAAATTAAGGACAGCAGCATGATCCTGAACAAAACCGCCTATACCCAACGGCATGCATTCGTAAGAACCAATAAAAAGTACAAGGATTTTATCTTAGAATTAGAATTCCGTAGAGATCTGACCATGGATTCTGGCATATTTTTTAGAAGTTCAAACGCACCTGATTCGGCGTATTCAAGTCTTTTTGGGTATATGGTAAAAATAGACCCGCAGATAGATAGACGTTGGACAGGAGGTGTTTTTACTGATTTTGGTAACGGGCATCAATGGCTTCAAACCCTTGAAAATCAAGAGAAGGCTCGCCTCGCCGAGCGTAAAGGTGGCGAATGGAATACGCTTAGAGTAGAAGCAATCGGGCAAAAAATAAGCGTATTTTTAAATAGTGTGCCAACCACCAACCTAATCGATGATAAATATTTGGAAGGATATATTGCCTTTAAATTTCATTTTTTAAAAAAAGAAATAGAGCAGCCCAAATTAGAAATTGCCTTTAAAAACATTAAAATTTTGACGAAGGAAATTGAAAAATACAAATTCAATAACACACTTTCTCTCACGGATACCAGAGGTACTTGGAACATTAAATATTTTAGATAATGAAGAAATGGACTATTGCATTTTACCTTTTATTAGGTATTTTTGGTACGATTAGTACTGTGTTTTCTCAGGAAAAAGAACAGGCCTTATTTAATGGGAAAAATCTTAATGG
>JANNWE010000084.1:0-2211 GCA_031414675.1 Cytophagaceae bacterium | reverse complement strand
GCCCCTCTTGTAAAATCTGGAATATCGACCGTTTTTCCCCTTTTGGCAACAGACATTTCACTAGCATGAGCCACAGAACTCCAAGCAGCAGCATCATAAACGTCTTGATCTAATGGCAAACCATTTCTAAGGTTATCTATCAATCGCCAATCCATCATAAAATCCATGCCCCCATGTCCGCCAATGGTTTTGGCAATTTCGCCAATGTGTTTAACAAGAGGAGTAGTATAATTTTGTTCTATTTCTTTTAATTCCTTCTCACTCATCCATGATTCTCCCAATGCAATTTTGCCTGGCTCTGGCCATTTTTGTGCAATGCCTTTTGTACCGCTTAAGAGATGAATTCTAGAATATGGTCGAGTGGAACTAACATCATGTTGAAGCATTATTGTTTTCCCTTTATGAGTTTTGATTATTAGAGTATTCATGTTTCCACGGAAGGGTTTTCCAACAAATTCTTTATAAAATGGATCTTTAGATGCTAAGTCCTTCGCCATTTCACCCATATGAAAATCATTGGAGGATATGGCCACTAAATGGTCAAAATTATCACCTCTATTAATATTTAAACATTGAGAAATTGGTCCCAATCCGTGGGTTGGATAAAGATTTCCATTTCGATTCGCATTTTCTCTAAGTCTCCACATATCTGAATAAGAAGAAATTTTAAAATTGGCTTCCAAAAGATTGTGAATATAAGCTCCTTCTGCATGAATCAGCTCACCGAACACTCCATTTCTTGCCATATTAAGGGTCATTTGTTCGAAAAAATCATAGCAAGTGTTTTCTAACATCATGCAATGCTTTTTTGTTTTTTCCGAAGTTTCAACCAACTGCCAACATTCATCTAAAGTTTTAGCTGCTGGAACTTCAATGGCAGCATGCTTTCCTTGGTTCATGGCATATAAAGCCATTGGAGTATGTAAACTCCAAGGAGTACAAATATATATTAAATCAATATCTTGGCTTTCGCACATGGCTTTCCATCCATTTTCACCGCTATATGCTCTCGCTTTAGGAAGATTTGCTTTTTCCAAAACAAGTTGTTGTTTATCAACTCTTTTTGGGTCTTTATCGCAAAGTGCAATAATCTCCACCTCGTTGATTTGACTCATTCTTTTTACAGCACCTGGGCCTCTATTTCCTAAACCCACAAAACCTATTCTTACTTTATTTAATTTG
Source organism: Cytophagaceae bacterium (assembly GCA_031414675.1). Lineage (GTDB taxonomy): Bacteria > Bacteroidota > Bacteroidia > Cytophagales > Spirosomataceae > Leadbetterella. The sequence goes on along the minus strand of JANNWE010000084.1, from coordinate 1,029 downwards.
GGTGCAGCATAACCACACATATTAAAAATTTGTGCTTTAGGTTTATTCGAACTACTATTTTCATTTTTAGCATGGGTCGGAAGATGAACTAAAGCGGCTCCTGTGCCTAATCCTAAATTTTGCAAAAATTTTCTTCTATTCGATTTCATTGTTTTTAAGGTTTTATTTTGCTACGAAGATAAGAAAAATTATTAAAAACTGATTTGGCTTTTAATTAATGCCTTTAACTATCATTTATTTAATTGTATATATTTAAAAAAGGCTTGTAATTTTCTTTTTAAAAAATAAAGAAAAACGATTTTTTTTTTGGTTAGATTTGCTTAGGAAATTATTTTAATATTTTAAGAAGCAAGAAAAGACACACATTTATCATATTGTTTTACCATCAATTTCTCAATTTTTATGAAAAAGTTTTTATTATTTCTTCTTTTAGGCTTTGTTCTATTTTTTGGCTTTTTGTTCGTTAATATGTCTCGGCAAACTACTAAACAGTTTATTGGAGTACCCACAGTTTCGGATATGCAAATTAGCGATTCAGTAGTATTTCACTTAGCAGAAGCTATTCGTATTCGAACAGTTTCTTATCAAGATATAAGCTTAATGGATAGTACCCAGTTTGACAAATTTATTGTTTTTTTGGCTAAAACCTATCCTTTGGTTCATGCCAACTTGACTTTAGAAAAGGTAAATAATTTTAGCCTATTATATAAATGGAAGGGTAAGAACCAATCAATCAAACCTGCGATTTTAATGGGACATTATGATGTGGTTCCAGTAATTCAGGGTACCGAAAAGATGTGGAAAAATTTGCCTTTCGCGGGTGAAGTGTCTGGAGGCTTTGTGTATGGACGGGGCACTTTGGACGATAAGAGTACCGTTATTGGACTTTTAGAGGCCGTAGAACTTTTATTAAAAACGGGATTTGTTCCTCAGCGAACTCTGTATTTAGCTTTTGGTCATGATGAAGAGATTTCGGGAGTTCGAGGGGCGAAATACATTGCTAAACTTTTAGAAAGCAGAAAATTAGAA